>JAIRYI010000092.1 GCA_031267815.1 Desulfarculales bacterium
GTGGAACTGGCGGTCTGCCGGGCCTGGAACAAATTTGGTAAAATACCTGATCCGGATCTGGCCCAGATAGAGAGCAAAGCCTCTTTTTCCGTGGAACGGATAGACGCCATTGAAAAGGAGACCCGCCATGACGTCATCGCTTTTTTAACCAGCGTGGCCGAGCGGGTGGGCGGGAGCAGCCGCTATATTCATCTTGGCCTGACCAGCAGCGATGTTCTGGATACCGCCCTGGCTATGACTTTGCGCGACTCCTGCGGGCTGATCATCATCGCTTTGGACGGTCTCCTGGCCGCGCTTAAAGCTAAAGCTCTGGCTCACAAATATACCCTGCAAATAGGGCGCAGCCACGGAGTGCATGCCGAGCCAATTTCTTTCGGGGTAAAAATGCTGGGTTTCTATGCGGAATTCGCCCGCGGCCACAAACGTCTCCTGGCGGCGCGGGAAGCAGTCAGCAGAGGCAAAATATCAGGAGCGGTAGGAACTTACACTAATATTTCTCCGGAACTGGAACAGATGGTCATGAATGAATTGGGACTTGCCCCGGCACTGGCCTCCACCCAGGTTGTGGCCCGCGACAGCCATGCCCAGTTTTTTACCGCGCTGGCTATCTTGGGCGGAAGTCTGGAGCGCCTGGCAGTGGAAATACGCCATTTACAGCGTACCGAAGTGCTGGAGGCGGAAGAAGCCTTTGCCGGCGGGCAGAAAGGCAGTTCGGCCATGCCTCACAAACGCAATCCCATTGCCAGCGAAAATATCAGCGGCCAGGCCCGCCTTTTGCGTGCTTTCGCCCTGGCGGCTCTGGAAAACATGGCCCTGTGGCATGAGCGCGACATAAGTCACAGTAGCGTTGAGCGTACCATTGGCCCGGACGCCTGCGCCGCGGCCCATTACAGCTTGCGGCGCATGACGGGAATAGTGGAAAACCTTGTGATTTATCCAGACAATATGCTGAAAAACATGAACTCCAGCGGCGGCCTGATCCACAGCCAGCAAGTGCTGCTGGCTCTGACCGAGGCCGGTTTGCTGAGAGAAGAAGCTTATCAACTGGTGCAAAAACATGCCATGGAGGTATGGCGGCAAGGAGGCTCTTTTAAAGAACGTCTTGGGGGCGACGCAAAAATCCGGCAGGTTCTGGGCAGCGATTATGCAGGCAAGCTGGATAAAATTTTCGATCCTGCCGGCCATTTGCTGCATATAGATTATATTTTCAGGCAAGTTCTGCCCCCTTCCTGAACAGTTTTCAGGATTTGCCGCCCAAGCGCGCTTGCGCCGGGGAAGTTAAGCGAATATATTTTAAAAATGCTGTAGTTAGCCATTCAATATTATTAAGAGGGAAAATGCTATGGAAACGCGATCTTTCACCAGCATCGGCAGAGAGATATCTCTGCTGGGTTTTGGCCTCATGCGCCTGCCGCTTGCCGATCCCGGAAAACCGGAGATTGATTATTCCCTGGGTGAAAAAATGATAGACCTGGCTTGGCGTTCCGGGGTCAATTATTTTGATACCGCCTGGCCTTATCACGATGGCCTGAGCGAGCTTTTCGCCGGCGCCGTTTTGTCCCGTTATCCGAGAGAGAGCTATTGCCTGGCCAGCAAAATGCCTCTCTGGGCTTTAGACTCAGCGGAGCGGGCGGAGGAAATTTTTAACCGCCAGCTGGAAAAATGCCGGGTTGATTATTTCGACTTTTACCTGCTCCACTCCCTTACCGAAGAACACTATAAAATCGCTCTTGACTTTGACATCTATAATCTTCTGGCGCGTAAAAAACAGCAGGGCCTTATAAAGCGTTTAGGTTTTTCTTTTCATGACAATCCCGGTTTGCTGGCCCGCATTGTTTCCGCCCATAGCTGGGATTTTGCCCAGATACAGCTCAACTATATTGACTGGCAGGCCCTGGAAGCCAAACGCCAGTATGAAATCCTGGCTCAACGGCAGATACCCGTGGTCATCATGGAACCGGTCCGGGGCGGTGCCCTGGCTACCCTTAATCCCCAGGCCCTCAATATATTGCAAAATGCCGATCCCGGAGCCAGCCCGGCTTCCTGGGCTCTGCGCTATGCCGGCTCCTTGCCGGGGGTGCTGACGGTATTAAGCGGCATGAGCGATTTGGAGCAAGTCAAGGATAATATCGCCACCATGGAGCAATTTAAACCTCTTTCCAACGGAGAACGGGACCTGCTGGCCCAGGCGGGAAGCGCCTATCTGGCTTCCGGGGTCATACCCTGCACCAATTGCCGCTATTGTATGGACTGCCCCTCCGGCGTCAACATTCCCCGGGTGTTTGCCGTGTACAACCACTACCGCACCATCGACAACAGTTTCGCTCCCGCCATTTTTGCCAACAACTACCGCACTCTCGGCCCCTCGGAACAGGCCCACAACTGCACCGGCTGCGATCGGTGTCTGGAATACTGTCCCCAGAGCATCAATATCCCTGAACAAATGCGGACAATTGCCGCCCTCTCCCCAGCCCCGCAGCCCTTGGAGTTGTGAATCATGATGTTTAGAGAGTGTTTCCTATAGAATGATTGGGAGCGGTTAAATCATTGTGCCGCAAGGGTTTTGAGAAGATATATCATTCTTAAAGCAACACTCTCGGTGTTTGATTTAGGAGAGAGAGGGCAACAGCAGAATTACCCATAAAAATGCTCCAGCCCAACCGCGGCCAGAATTAGAACTAACGCTCCCAGAACGGCGGCGTCGCCCCGGCCCAGGACATAGCGCTTATAGCCGCTGTCTTTCTTCCTTACGTTAAAACCGCGCAGTTCAGCGGCAATGGCGCTGTTTTCTATGCGGCGCACCGAAGAAAGAAGCAAGGGCAGACACAGAGGCAAAATGAGTTTCAGCTTTTTACAGAAGTTTTTGCTGTCAAACTCCACTCCCCGAGCGGTCTGGGCCTCCATGATCTCGCTCATTTCTTTACCGAAGAGAGGGATAAAGCGCATGGCCGTGGTCAGGGCAAAGGCGTATTTATAGGGCAAGCCCAGGCGAGTCAGGGCGTTGGTCAGATCGCTCATCCTGGTTATGGAGAGCATTATGAACAAAGGCAGGGTGACCGCAATCAGGCGCAGGACAAACAGGCAGGAAAAGGACAAGCCTTGATCGGTGATATAGATATCCAGAGGCAGGGAGAGTACAATCTGGCCCTGGCGGACAAAAAACACCTGGGCCAGAAAGAGCAGCAAAGAGAGTTTGCTTAAAGCGCGGAGTACGGCCAGAGCAGGCTTAAGCATCCCGGCCAGAGCGGCCTGAAGCAGGCTGCAGACAATCACTCCAAGCACCAGCCAGTGATTTTGAGTTAAAAAGCAGGCCAGACACAGCCCGAAAGAAAAGATGAGCTTACTCAAAGGATGAAGGCGATGAAGGAAGGTGTTGCCGGGCACATAATCAAGCAATCCGCTCATAGCCGCCCCCGGCGTGAGTTTGCCGCCAGAGCGGCCATCTCCTCTATGGTAAAGGCGGCGGCAAATTGCCCGCCCAAGCTCAGGGCCAGAGCGGGAATCTGGGGAGGAAGCAGAGAAGCTCTTTGCAATAGCGCCTGATCGCGCATGATTTCCCTCACCGGCCCATCGCCCGCCAGCTCGCCCCGGTTTAAAACCAGGACGCGGCGGGCAAAGTCAGAGGCCACTTCCATATCGTGGGAGACCATGAGTACGGTAGCGCCCTCCCGGTTGCGCCTGGCAATGATTTCCATAACCGTCATACATTCCCGGTAATCAAGGCCGGTGGTGGGTTCGTCTAAAATCAGCAGGCGCGGCCCGGGGGCCAACACTGACGCCAGGGCCAGCAGCTGGCGTTCGCCCCGGCTCAAATTGAAAGGATGAGCCTCAGGATCCAGGGAAAACAGGGCCAGGGTTTCCCGGCAGCGGCGTTCCCTTTCCGCCGGATCAGGCACAGTCAGTTCCAGTCCCAGCATGATTTCTCCGGCCACGCTAGGGCGGCAGATCTGCCGGTCCGGATTTTGGAAGAGAAAGCCGGCCTGGCGGGCAATAGCGCTGGTTTTAACCGCCGCGGTGTCCTGGCCGCAGACCAGCACCCTGCCGGCGGCAGGCTTCAAGAGGCCCATACTCAGGCGGCAGAGAGTGGATTTACCGGCCCCGTTTTCTCCCAAAAGGGCTGCAAACTCTCCCTGTCCCAAGGTAAAGGATATTTTGGATATTATTCTCTCTCCTTCGAGTCCGAAACTTACTTCAGCCAAGCGCAGCATCTTTGGTCGCCTCCTTCATCATGGCCGTCGCCTGGGCTATATTGAGCGGGGTTTTACCCTGATACAGCCCGCGGGCGCGCAGCTTTCCGGCCAGAGTGGCCACCCGGGGAATGTTGACCCCGGCGGCCTCCAGTTTTTCCGGATAGAGCAGCACTTCTTCCACCGGGCCTTCCAGGATAAGCCGACCCCGCTCCATCACCGCCAGGCGGTGAGCAAACTCGCACAGCATCATTATTTTTTGCTCGATCACCACTATGGTCACGCCGTGAAGACGGTTGAGCTGGCTCAAGGTCTCAAACACCCGGAGGCTGGATTGAGGATCAAGCTCGCCGGTAGGCTCGTCCAGAAGCATAATTTTGGGGCGCAGGGCCATAATGGCGGCAATGGCCACTTTCTGCTTCTGCCCTCCGCTCAAGCTGCTGATGGCGCGGGCGCGCAAATCGCTTATGCCGGCTGCTGCCAGGGCATAGCTTATCCGTTCTTCTATTTGCGCCCGGGGCAGGGAAAAATTTTCCAGGCCAAAGAGTATTTCGTCTTCCACCACCGAAGCCAGAAGCTGGCTTTCTATGTCCTGAAGTACGCTGCCCACCCGCCGGGCCAGGGCTTCGGGGCCGGCTTCCAGACTGTCCAGCCCGTCTACCGTAACCCGGCCGTAAAAATCGCCGTTAAAGTGGTGAGGCACCACTCCGTTGACGGCAAAGGCCAGGGTTGATTTACCCGCTCCGCTGGGCCCGATGATGCCCAGAAAATCGCCCTCGCCTATGTGCAGGGATATTTCCTCCAAAACTTTTTTTTCTCCGCCGCCGTAGGCAAAGCTCAAGTTATCTATTCTGATCATAAGCGTCCTTGAGGGGAAAGCCGTTTCTTCAAGGCCATCTGCAACGGTATGTACAATACCTGCACGATGACCGCGTTAATGAAGGCGGTGCCGAAAATAATGGCCAGAAAGATGACCAGAGGGGTAGGAGCGATGTCAAAGCCGGAATAATAGAGGCAGTACATGATGACGATAAAAGTAAAACCGCTTACCAGAGTGCTTAAAAAAGTGCAGACCACCGGCCGCAGAGAAAAACGGCCCAGATTTAAGGGCAGTAAGATCAGCAGGGACATGGTCACAGCGCCTAAAAGTTCACTGGCGAAATTGATGTAGGGCTGGCCGGGGAAAAACTGACAGATGGCTCCGGCCAAGAGGCCGATGACCGCCGCCTCGCGCAGCCGGGGCCGGGTTAAAAGAATGATAAGGCAATACATGGCAATGATGAAATTGGGCTTCATGCCAAAGTTGATCACTGAACCGACAAACAGTTTGAGTACCGCCCCTGCCGCCAGCAGGGTGCCGATAAGCAGAATTTCCGCTGCTCCCAGCCCTTTTCCGGCCGCTGTCTTCACTTCTCTTTTGTCCGGGCCGTTTATCTTTTCAGCCGGCGCGGTTTTGCTTTCGTACATCTTTTTCTCCTTGATTTACGCTGAAAATTATATCCGTTATAAATAAAAAGAACGAGGGGCGGTTTAATTCCGGCCCCTCGTTCTTTGCCTTAACTTTTTTGAAAAAAACTGGCGAAACAAGAAGAGGCCCGTTTACGCTCGGGCCTCTGGGTTTACAGCAACAGAATCCCGGCGGCGGCTTAAAGACGCCACCGGAAATTTTCTTTTTTATAAATAAGCGCGTCTATATCCGCCAGGCAAGGCATTGCTTTTCCTTATGGGTTAAAGATATTGCTTTCGCCTCTATACCATACAAGCCCAACTTGCGCAAGAGTATTTCGCGGTTTGCGGAAATTTTTCATTTCCGCGGGATTATAAGGACCCGCTTTCTAGCGCGACATCCTGTCGCGCAATTCCAATTCCAGATAAAAATTGATATAATTTTTGTCTGGAATTGGAATGAGATCATAAAATTTAAGTTTCAAATGAAACAAGATAATAGGTATTTGTAGAGGCCTTGCCAAAAACCGAAGATAAGGGTATAGAAATTAACCAAAAGACGATTTAAACAAATCCAAATTAAGGCGCAACTGTCAGCCGGATCCAATCTTTGTACCCGGACAGGAAGATGAAATTACGGGTGACGGCGCATTAAAGTTTAACCATCAGGATGATGGATATATGCAAATCGCGCTGACAAAAAAACTCGCGGACGCAACCGGAATAAAGCCGGGCAAGGTCAGCCCCGCGGCGGATCCGCTGTTCTCCTGGACGGCGAACTGGACCAGGGTATGGGCAAACCGCAAGGCCGAGGATATGCTTGTCCTTGTGAACAATGCGACGAGATTCACCGTTGCTGTCTACGAGGTTAAACGCAAAGATTTAAAAAACGTGCCGGATATGATGCTTGGCGCAATCAAGAACACCTTGCTCGCGCTGAACCTCAACCCTGAAATTGTGGACGAGTATATGCAAACGGCGGGCGAGGTGGAGTTCGCCGTCAACCGGAACAGGCAGTATACGGCTTGGGTAAACAGGGCCGGGACTGATTGCGCGTTTTATGTGGGCGGCAAATACAACGGTGTTTCAAAATTATTCTGTGATACAGCCGGGGCGTGGATTAACCATCGCCTCATCGGTTACTCCAACAACCCTAACGACAGTTTCAAGCCGCTGGACAAGATGTTTGACGCCTTGGCCAACCTCACGGGCAAGCCTGTTTACCTCTACCGCGCTTTCGAGCTGACAGTCACGCTGGACCTGGCGATCTACAAGGCGGTGCGGCGCTTAATTGTTGCGGCAGACATTAAATTGGGAGATCTGCATGAAGTCTTGCAGTCGGTATTTCGATGGGAGAACTGCCATTTGCACGATTGGAAGGTATTTGCAGGCAAGAGCCGCAACCCTGCCGTAAGGCTTGTGATGAGCGAGGAAGATTTGGCATACGATGAGAAAGCGATTCTTGAAAAAGATCATAAACTGTCGGAATACTTCCCGAAGTACAAGTACATCCTCTACACCTACGACATGGGTGACAACTGGGAGCATTTGATCAAGCTTGCGCGGGTGATAGACGGGCATGACGCGCCATCGCCGTATCTGTTGGAAGCGGTCGGGCAGACCCCGCCCGAAGATGTGGGCGGGGTGGGCGGTTACATCGACTTCCGCGAGATAATGCTCAACCCGAATCACGAGGATTATTCCGAAATAAAGCAATGGGCGGGCTATTGGCGCCCCGAACTTGGCGAGTGGGAAAGCAGCCCGCGACTAATAAACAGCCCCTGAAAAAGCCGCAAACGGCTTTTTCAGGGGCCTCTCCGTATAAAATTATCCCCACCCCGCTCTATTGGGGAATACCGGCCCGCTTATCTTTGAGGGCCGCGCCCAGCCAGGCAATCATTTTCCCCAGGTGGGCCATGTTGGCCGCTCCCTCTTCATCTTTGCGGGCGTCGCCGGGTACAAGCCCGAAACCCATGTTCCAATAAGTGGAGCCGGGCACGATCATGCTGGAGATGAGAAAAAAATGATTTATCACGTCCACCACCGCGATGCTCCCGGCCCGGCGTACCGCCGCCACCGCCGCCCCTATTTTGCCCCTAAACAACCCTCCATTGGCCCCGGAGACAATCCCCGCCCTGTCAATCAGGCTTTTCATTTCCGGGGTCAGACTGCTGAAATAAGTGGGCGATCCCAGGATGACGGCGTCGGCCCGGATCAGTTCCGGCATGATTTCGTTAAAGCTGTCCGCCTCCAGGGAGCATGAATTATTTTTAAGTTTGTGACACTTGAAACAGGCGCGGCAAGGCTTGATGCCGCTTCCACCCGCCTGCAGAATTTTGCTTTCCCAGCCCGCCTCGCCCAACGGCTGCAAGACCAGGTTCAGCAAATCATAAGTATTGCCGTTTTTTTTGGGACTTCCATTGACCGCCACTGCTAACATAAGCTTACTCCTCTCCCTTGTTTTTAAATCAAAATCCGCGAGCTTGCATCCTCCACTCCGGCGCAGCCGGTCATGATCATGGCGGAAGCCAGCTCATCTTTTATTTTCCTGAGATATCTGCTCACCCCGGCCGCCCCGCCGCCAATGGCGGCAATAGCCAGGGGCCGGCCTATCAGCACCGCGTCCGCGCCCAGAGCCAGCATTTTCAACACATCCACTCCAGAACGCACCCCTCCGTCAACCAGAATTTTCAGGCGGCCTTTGACCGCGGCGGCAATAGCCGGCAGCGCTTCCGCCGTGCCTGGAGTGTGGTCCAGCACTCTGCCTCCATGGTTGCTGACCACAATGGCCCTGGCTCCGGCCTGCAGGGCCAGTTTGGCTTCGTCCGGGGTCATGATGCCTTTGGCAATAAAAGGAACGTCCAGGGTAGAGATGATTGCGCGCAGGTCTTCCACCGGCTTGGGACTCACCGGTTGGCCCATCAGGGCCAGGGTGATAAGCCCGGCCGCGTCCACGTCCATGCCCACCATGGGCACATTGAGTCCCTTAAGGCGGGCCATTTTGGTAAGCACGGTTTCATTGTCCCAGGGTTTAAAATATAATATACCCTGACCTGCGATTTTGCCCAAAGTAGCGTAGCTGGCCGCGGTTATCTGAGGAGCCGCCCCATCGCCCAGCCCGGCGACGGTGCCGGCTTCCAGACAGCCTCTAGCCACCGCGTCCGTGTAATCCGTTTCCTCTCCGTCTTTATACATATTGAAATTGACTCCGCCAATGGGCGCGGCCATAACCGGCAGAGCCAGCTTCAGGCCCAAAAAATCGCTTTCCAGTTTGGGGCTGCGGACTTGATGCAAAACCCGCAGATTCAGACGCACTTTTTCCAGCGCGGTTATGTTATTGAAAAAAGACGAACCCGAACCCTGTCCCCCCATTCCCGGCACCTGGCCCGCGCAGGGCCTGCCATCGCAGCGTGGGCATACCCGGCAGAAGCCTTGCATCAAACTTCTGGCTTTGTCCCATATTTCCCGCATAAGCTTACTCCTGAAAAATATGCTGATTATTTCCGTATTTTTTTCCCCGCCGGCCCACGGTTTTCAAGCCGCCGGGCGCCAGTCTTCCACCAGCAAATCCAAATAGCGGCCGTTGGGGCGCAGAGTACAGGCCAGGTCGCACAGACAGGCGCGGCCGGGCAGGGATTGTTCCGGTGAAGCAAACATGACCGCCCGCATGGAATGACCGGATTGGCGCAGGTTAAGACGGCGGAAACGGCCCGCGGCTTCCAGGATGCTGACTTCCACCCGGCGGAAAAGCAGACAGGGTTCGGGGTTGCCGGCGCCAAAGGGAGAAAGGCTTTCCAGATAGCGCAGGCTCTGGCCTCCCATCTGGCTCAGTTCCGCCTCCCCGTCCAGCCACAGACGGGGCGGCGTCTGCTCCTGGCCGGACAGAGCCTGATTCAGGTTCCGGCGCAGGCTGTCCACATGTTCCTGAGCTAGGCTCAGGCCCACCGCCATACTGTGGCCGCCGTAGCGGTCGAGGAGGGGCGCCTGATCGGCCAGGGCCTGCCGCAGGTCTACACCGGGCACACTGCGCCCTGAGCCTGCGGCCCGGCCTTCCGCGTCCAGGCTCAGCATCAGGCAGGGTCTGCCGCTCAATTCCGCCATGCGGCCGGCCACAATTCCCAATATTCCCCGATGCCAGCCGGGCGCGGCCAGCACCAGGCAATATTGGCCCGCGGAGGCGGATTCCCGCCAAAGGCTCACGGCCTGACGATAGATTTCTTCCTGCCGGCGGCGGCGTTCCCGGTTGAGTTCATCCAGGCTCCTGGCCAAAAGCAGAGCTTTTTCCTCATCCTGGCAGAGCAGCAGGTTCAAAGCGGTTTCCGGGTGGTCCATGCGCCCGGCGGCGTTAAGGCAGGGATTCAGATAAAAAATCAAGTCCTGGCTGTCCAGGGGTTTCCCCTGAGAGGAGGGGGGACGGCTTAAACGGCTCAAAGCGCGCAGCCCGGGCCGGCGCAGATCATTGATTACTTTCAGCCCCTCATTGACCAGAATGCGATTTTCATCCCGCAGAGGGACTACATCGGCGCAGGTGCCCAAAGCCACCAGATCAAGAACCTGACGCAGGTTGGGCGGATTTTTAAGCATCCCGGCCTGTTGCAGGCGCGCGCGCGCGGCCGCGGCCAGATAAAAAGCCAGACCCACGCCCGCCAGGTGCGGGCTGAAGGGGCACTGGGGCTGATGGGGGTTAATTACCGCCTGAGCCGGCACCAGCGGGCCGGGAGGCAGAGGATGATGATCAGTTACCAGCACCCGCATGCCCAGAGACCTGGCCGCGGCCACCGCCTCATGATCGGAGATGCCGCAGTCCACGGTTATGAGCAGTTTGACCCCCTGTTGCTGAAAATAATGAACCGTGGCCAGAGAAAGGCCGTAGCCGTCATGGAGGCGGTGGGGCAGTCGCCAGACAGCCTTTCCCCCCACCTGTTCCAGAAATTCCAGCAGCAGGGCGGTGGCGGTTACGCCGTCAACATCATAATCGCCGGCAATGCCGATGGTTTCCCTGGCTTGCAAGGCCTCCCGGATGAGATCCGCCGCCAAGTCTATATTATGCATGGTAAAGGGAGGGGTAAGAGAGGCCAAGCTGGGGTTGAGAAAAGCTCTGGCTGTCTCCGCTCTGTCAATGCCCCGGTGCGCCAGCAGTTCCGCCTGCCACAGGGGCAGGCGCAGTTCTCTGGCCAGGGTCTCCACTATTTCCAGATCGTGGACGCGTACCCGCCACTGCCGGGGCGGACGGGGAGTATCAGCCATGAAATCAGGCCAGCGGGAAGAAATTCCGCCGGCCAGTCAGAGGCAGAGACAGGCCCGGACGGCGCAGGGGGATTTCCGGCGGCGCCTGGACGCGTTTATATTGGCTTATACTCATCAGACGCACAACGCTGTTCAGCACGTCCTGACTGTAGCCTTGCTCCGCCAGCTGTTCCAGGGTCAGCCCCTGTTGGTGAATGCCTTCTAAAATGGCGTCCAGAACCGGATAGGGGGGCAGGGTATCCTGGTCGGTCTGGTCCGGTCTGAGTTCGGCGCTGGGCGCCCGCTCTATAATGGACTGGGGAATGATTTCCTCATCTTTATTAAGATATTGGGCCAGTTGATATATTTCTTTTTTATACAGGCTGGCCACCGGAGCCAGGCCCCCGGTCATGTCGCCGTAAAGAGTGGCATAACCGGCCAGGGCTTCGCTGCGGTTGCTCGTGGCCAGAAGTAAATGATTGAAACGGTTACATAAAGTCATCAGCAAAACCGCCCTCACCCTGGCTTGGATATTTTCCTGTTCCACTCCCGGAGGGGCGTTGCCCAGAAGAGGCGCCAGGGTTTCGTTAAAAGAGGCCACGATTGCGCCGATAGGGGTGACGTCCAGATATATGCCCAGACGGTCGGCCAGGATCAGGGCGTCGTCCTGGGTTCCCTGAGAGGAGTAACGGCTGGGCATGGTCAAGGCATAGATATTGTCCTTGCCCAAGGCGCGGGTGGCCAGGACCGCGGTTACCGCCGAGTCAATGCCGCCGCTGATGCCCAGGCTGGCGGTCTTGAAACCGTTTTTGGCGGCATAGTCGCTGATGCCGGTAATCAGTCCCTGGGTCAAATCGGCCATGAAGTCCGGCTCGCGCGCCAGATCCCCTTTATTCAGCGCCAGCAGATCTTCATGCCAGCCGGCCGCCTGCAGCACCCGGCCGTCTTCTTTTATCCACTGGCTGCGTCCGGCGTAGAGCCAGGTATCCTGAGCGCCCGCCAGATTGACCAGGCCCAGAGTATAATCCTGGGGTTTGAAAACAGGGGGCGCGGCCTCAAAGGGCAGAAACTGACGGGGAGAGAGGCAGATGTAATAATCAGCCGCCACCTTGCCCTCAGGAAGGCCAAGCCCGGCCTGCACAGTCTGGGGCAAGGAAAACTCCGCGCTGGCGGCGGGATATATTTTTATCTGGCCTTTGGCGCTTACAAAGATGGCGTGCTGAAAATCCTTATCCCAGAAAGCGGTGATCAAGTTTAGTTGCGGCAGCGCCGCGGCCAGCTCTTGCAAGGCTCTTTCGGATTGGGCCAAAAAACCGGGATCAGGGCGGTAGCGCAAATAACCGCTCACCGCGCCCAGGGCATAGGCCACCGTGCTGTCAGGGGGAGCCGGCTCGGCTATACGGATCATTTTCCGGATGTTACCTCTGAAGTCTCCCAAGGCAGGGTTGATCTGAGCTAAAAATAATGACATTGTCTGTTCCTTTCTTTCTGTCCTGACCTTTGCGGATAAACTTTTGGATAAACGCCGCGTCTTTTATGCGCCTATAAAATATTATCCTGTCCGCCCAGCTTGGCAAGTAGCTTTTTGCGCAATAATTTTTCTGGCTTTTTCCGGCGGCTTAGTCATAATTCTTGAATAAATTGTTTTTCAGGAAGGAGAAACGATGGAAGCGGCGGACGGATTTTTCCCCTCTATATGGAATTTTATCCTGGCGGCCTGGGATTTTTTCCTGCATTTGGACCTTCGTCTGGAAGAAATCATCAAAACCTATGGCCTGAGCGCCTATATAATCATTTTTCTGGTGGTGTTCTGTGAAACCGGGCTGGTGGTTACCCCTTTTCTGCCCGGAGACTCCCTGCTTTTCGCCCTGGGATCTTTTGCTGCCCTGGGGATTGTCAGTTTGCCCTGGATACTGCTGGGGATTTTGTTTCTGGCCGCGGTTCTGGGAGACACTCTCAATTACTGGGTGGGCAATAAGCTGGGATCCCATCTCCTGGCCCGGCGGAGCCGTTTTATCAATCCCCGGCATCTTGCCCGCACCCATGAATTTTTCGAACGCTACGGGGGCAAAACTATAATTATCGCCCGCTTTATCCCCATTGTGCGCACTTTCGCGCCTTTTGTGGCCGGCATAGGGGCCATGACCTACCGCCGTTTTCTTATTTTTAATTTAAGCGGGGCCGCGCTCTGGGTGGGAGGAGTGGGCGGGGCCGGTTATTTATTTGGCAATATAGAAATAATAAAACAAAATTTTTCCCTGGTGATCCTGGCGATAATCATCATTTCCGTTCTGCCCGGAATTATTGAATTCGCCCGGTTGCGCCATGCCGGGAAAAAAAATTGACCACCCGCCCAAGGCTTTCTTCAATTATCCGGCCAGCCGTATTCCCCTTTCAGAGGGACAAAGGTGCAAGCCGCCAGGATTTCCCGCTGCAATTCCCGGCCCCGCCGGGTTATGCGTAAAAGTTGCTGCCGCCCCTGGCCCACCGGGATAACCAGCCGCCCTCCTTCCGCCAGTTGGGCCAGCAAAGGGGCGGGCGCTTCCGGGGCCGCGGCGGCCACCAGGATTGCCTCATAGGGAGCGTTTTCCGGCCAGCCCAGGCTGCCGTCAGCCAGTTTCAGGTTGAGATTGAAAACGCGCAATCGCTCCAGGACGTCGCGGGCCTGATAAAAGAGGCCGCTTACCCGCTCCACCGCATATACCCAATCGCACAGCCTGGCCAGAACCGCGGTCTGGTAGCCCGATCCGGCGCCGATTTCCAGCACCTTTTCCGAACCGCGCAAATTTAAGGCCTGAGTCATGAAAGCCACCATATAGGGTTGGCTGATGGTCTGGCCGTGGCCGATGAACAGAGGCATGTCCCCATAGGCCTGGAGGCGCAGGCTCTCATCCACAAAACAGTGGCGGGGAATCTCTCCCATCACCCTAAGCACTCTGGGGTCGCTTATATCCCGGCCCTTAAGCTGCTTCTCCACCATGAGGGCGCGGCTGATGCGCTGATCGTCTTTTATCGCCATCTCAAATCTCTTCCAGGGTAATACCATCCGGGATAGCCCGGCCGTCCAGGCTGGCTATCCCGTCTTTTACCGTCAGCCGGCCCTGAGCCATAAGTTGCACCGTAAGGGGGAAAATGCGCCAGTCTCCCTTGGCTTTTAGTTCATCCTGGCGCTGGGCGGCCAGGCGCCGCAATTCCTCCGGCCTGGCTTTAAGCCGCTCCAGGGGACAGGGCAAATCAAGGGGCAGGGGGTCGCTGAGTAACAGCAAAGGCCCGCTGTCCACTCCTTCATTCACCCACAGAGTGCTGGCCCGCACCTGCTCATGGCCGCAGACGATGGCTTCCTCCACCGCCCGGTCTCCCCGCAGAAGCCGCTCGCCCTGGGCGTTTTTGACAGTCAGATCGCCGGGATGGACATTTACCGCCCCCACTCCCAGCGGGGTCAGCAGGCTCATATAGCCGCCCAAAGCGACGAGGTCAATCCGAAAAGCCTCCACCAGGGCACGGGCAGTTCGGTCAAACTCGGCTCTGATCTTCCAGTCCTCCGGGGTGCGGAGGATTCGGGGACGGTTCAGCTTTTTATAAAAAGTCCTGACGTCATGGACAAAACAGGGCAGGTTGTAATCCAGGGCCAGCTCTTGGGCCTGACCGGCGGCGTTATCGCTGAACAGAAAGATCACCTCAAAGGCCGGATCCGGATATTCCAGGAGGCGGCGCAGATTGCTGCCCGCTCCGCTCATAAATCCGGCCACCCGCAAAAGAGGTTTAGTCATGACAGTTAATTCTCTCCTTCCGGCTTCTGGCGGCGAAGCGTCACCGGGCGGTAAAAAGTCACCTTATTATTATAATTAGGGTCAGGATAACCGCGGTCGGCACGACGAAAAAGAGAGTCGCCACGAAAAAGAACGTTTGTCTGAACCTGGGCTTGCTCCGAAGGCTTATTTGCCTCTATCCGGCCTTGAGCCGGAGGCCGGGCCACACCCATCCGCTCTGGAGTTTGTTGAGCTTGCCGGGCCTGGGGCGGCCGGTCGGTAATGGTATACCTGCGCATTGGCTCCGGCGGGGGATCCTGGCTGCTGGGCAACAGATCGTCCAGATTCAGAGGCGGCGGCTCTTCTTCAGTTTGCCGAGGCGGTTGTTCTTCTCCAGCCCGGCAGGTGAACGCCTCCCAGGGCCAGGATAACAGCACGGCCAGCAAAAATATAACAATTATTCTTTCCGTTTTGCCCATGATTAACCCGGATATTATTACGATCAATTTGTAATTTTTTGATAAAATTTAATCAGTTACACAAAAAATTATCTCCTCATTTTTTAGTCAGAACA
>JAIRYI010000094.1 GCA_031267815.1 Desulfarculales bacterium
GTGGAACTGCTTAACTTGAGCCAGGGAAGCGGCGGCGGCGGAGTTGAGATTATCGGAAGCGGCGGAAATTTCTTCCACCAGAGCGGCGTTCTGCTGGATACCCTGATCCATCTGGTTCATGGCCTTATTGATTTCCTCAATCCCGGACGCCTGTTCCTGGCTGGCGTTGCTGATCTCGTCAATGGTGTCAGCCACTCTCTGGACATTGGTGATTATTTCATTCAGCAGGCGGCCGCTTTCCGCCACCAGAGTATTGCCCTGTTCCACCTTATTGACGCTGTCGGTGATCAGGGCCTGAATCTCTTTGGCTGCCTGGGCGCTGCGCCCGGCCAGAGTACGCACCTCTCCGGCCACTACGGCAAAGCCCCTGCCTGCCTCGCCCGCCCTGGCCGCTTCCACCGCCGCGTTCAGGGCCAGCAGGTTGGTCTGAAAGGCAATCTCATTGACCACGTTGATAATATCGTTGATTTTTTTACTGGACTCGGTGACTTCCTGCATGGCGGTGACGGTTTTTTGCACCACCTCGCCTCCCTGATTGGCGCTGGTGCGCGCCTGCGAAGCCAAATGGCTGGCGTTTTTGGCGTGGTCAGCGCTATTTTTCACCGAACCGGTCATCTGTTCCAGAGCGCTGGCGGTCTGTTCCACCGCCGAAGCCTGCTGCTGGGTGCGGTTGCTCAAATCCTGATTGCCATGGTTTATCTCCGCCGCTGAAGTGGAGACATTTTCCGACGCTTCGCGTATTTCCCCAATGGCCGCAGAAAGAGTATCGCAAATCCCGTCGAAATCGCGCACCATTTCTCCCATCTCGTCGCCGCGCTGGGTAATGCCGGGGGAGAAGCTTACCTGAAAATCATGTTGCGAAAGAGTGGTAAAAGCTTCACTGACCTCTTTCAGAGGAACGGTGATCATACGGGTTATTTTAAAAGCAATGAGCAGAGCTATCAGCAGACTGGCGGCGCTGACGCTCATAATAAGAGCAATGCTCATATTGACTAAATCTATATTCGCGTCATTGCCTCGCCGGCTTAGATCAATGGCCGCGCTCATTTCTGACTGAGCCACAGCGGAACATTCGGCCCCGGCCGTACTCCCCGCCTCCAGAGAAATGTTTTGCGCTGTCTGTATTTTTATATAATGTTCCACCGCGCCGCGCAAAGAGCTGATAGCTTCAGCCAGGGTCTGCATGGCCTGCTTGGCGTCGGGAGTGGCGGCCGCCGGCATCTGTTCTTTGATCAATTGGTCGTAGGCTTTATCCAGACGGCTGACGCCATCGGCAACATAGCTGGGATCATTGTTGCTCTGAGACCGCAGAATGCCAATACGCACGTATTGCACATCGGATCGGGCCGTTTCCGCGAAAGTCAGAGCGCGCAGCAGAACCTCCATTTCGCTGACGTCTCCCCGGGCGGCGTTGCTTTGGATGATTTTTCTTATCATTTCGCTGTAAGCGCCCATAGTTTGCAAGGCCTTGTCGGTATGTTCCCTTACCTCCGCTACCACGGCAAGAATTTCTTTATGCCCGCTCTCCAGAGAGCTGAAGTCTTTTTCCAAAGATTGCAGCATGGGGGTGATGCGGCCGCTTATGCCTTTAAAATTTTCCGCCAGGAGAGGATATTGAGAGGCAAGTTTGTCCAAGGCCGCTATATTCTGCCCGGCTTCAGCCAGATCTTTCAGCGAATTGCTGTAATAAGTAATGTCATTATTGGCTTGCGCGCGCAACAGAGCGGCGATGGAATCTTTTACCTCATTGTTCAGAGCATTGACTCTTTCCATGATTGGTATATTGATTACGTTCTGCATCTTACTGTCTTCCAGGATAACCTGCAAAGAATAGTAAGCCGCCCCGCTCATAACCGCCGTTAAAATTATAACCACCAGAAAACCAACAGATATCTTAGTCCCAATCTTCAATTTACGCATAAAAATCAAATTCCTCATCGTCAAGAAGTTGCATTTTAGGCAACTAATGCTAATAATAAAGATTACAGTCTCATCAGAAGGGGAAATTACGAGAGTACCAGAGTGAAAAATCCAGGAGTACGAATCGGAGTGCAATCAAAAATTTATTTAAATTTATCACATATTTTAGCCGGCCGCCACATTTCATGCCGCCTGGCTCTGCGGGGCGCGGCCAGCCGCTTGTAATTAAAGTAAAATTTGAGGAAGCAGTGATTAAACGGCATTTTAAAAATGTCTTAAACAATTATGAATAGTTACAGCCTTGAAGGCCGCCTTTAAACGAATTACTCAGCGCTTCCTTAAATATAAAATCAGCCCGTCCCAATGACTAAATCCGCTTTGCCCTGGCTGACCGCAAAGCAGGCTGAGAAGAAATATCCGGTTCTTTGCCGTCCACATGAAAGCTATTTTTACAGGAGGGGAAATATGTCCTTAATTAACAAAGAGATCTCTGATTTTAAAGTTCAAGCTTTTGCTCAAGGAAACTTCAAGGAAATAACCAAGGCGGACATTTTGGGCAAATGGGCGGTTTTCATGTTTTATCCGGCTGATTTCACTTTTGTATGCCCGACCGAACTGAGTGATCTGGCCGATAATTACGAACAGTTCAAGGCCATTGGCTGCGAGGTATATTCAGTGTCAACCGACAGCCATTTTGCCCACAAGGCCTGGCATGACGTCTCCGACACTGTCAAAAAAATCAAATATACCATGCTGGCCGATCCCACCGCCCAACTGAGCAAAGATTTTGAGGTCTACATTGAGGAAGCCGGCATGGCCCTGCGGGGCAGCTTTGTCATCAATCCCCAGGGGAAAATTGTCGCTTATGAGGTAAACGACAACAGCATCGGCCGCGAGGCCGGCGAGTTGCTGCGCAAGGTGCAGGCCGCGCAGTTTGTGGCCGAATACGGGGATCAGGTCTGCCCCGCCAAATGGCGCCCCGGCGCTCAGACCCTCAAACCCGGTCTGGATCTGGTGGGAAAACTGTAAAACCCGCCCGAGCGAAACAGCGCTTTTGCCGCCGCCGGTTAAGGCCAGTAAAGCCCCAAAGTGGTAAAAGTAAAATAGGTGAGGGCAATGACCGTGTTGCTGTAAGTGAAGAGCTTCATGCCAAAGTTGCGCTTTTGGCTTACAATATGCTGCCCGGCCAGTTCCAGAGCCATAACTCCGCAGCCGGTCCAATAAAAATAGTTGAATGAATAAAAAAGAGGCAGGCTGAACAGGCTTAAAACAGCTCCCAGGTGAAAAAGACGGGCAATAGTCAGAGCCTTCTCCCGGCCAAAACGGGCGGGTATGCTGTAAAGGCCGTGTTCGCGGTCAAATTCCAGATCATTGAGGGCATAGATGATGTCGAATCCGGCTATCCACAGGGCGCAGCCCAGGCCCACGATCCATACCGGCGAAATTACCGAGGCGGTAAGTCCGGCCCAGGCGCCCGCCGGACCCAAGGCGCAGGTGACGCCCAGCCAGATATGGCAGAGCCAGGTGAAGCGTTTGGTAAAATTATAAACCGTGACCATAAACAGGGCCAGGGGAGACAGGACAAGGCACAGAGGGTTAAGGGCCAGACAGGCGATCAGGAAGATCAGGAGATTGGCGATCAGCAGATATACCACTTCGCGGCTGCTCACGGTTCTGGCCACCAGACCGCGCGCCCGGGTGCGGGGGTTCAGGGTATCAATATCATAATCGCTCAACCGGTTGACCAGCATGCCGATAACATAGGCGCTGGTCTGGGCAATGCACAAGAGAGCCACTTTAAGGAGGGTTACCGGAACCAGGGTGGCGGCCAGATAAATTCCCACTACCGTAAAAGGCAGGGTAAAAACTATATGGGCCAGGATGACCAGGTCAGACCAGGCCCGCAGGCGGTCGCGGGAACGGCTGATAAAAAGCATGGAATGACAGGGCCGGATTAAAGGGCGGCCGACATTTTCAAGCTTAAGATATCCGCTTCCATCATATCTTTGAGCCGCCCGGCCACCGGCCCCGGCCCGCCCTTTCCCACGGGCCGGCCCGCCATGAGAACCACCGGAACCACATTGATGGTGGTGCTTACAATCATTATCTCCCGGGCCTGTTTGAAGTCATCTTCTCTCACTTTTTTTTGTTTTATGCCTTTAATCAGCCCCTCTTCCGTCAGGCTTGAGGCCAGATCCCGCACCCGCCGCACAGTCAGGCCATCAATAATCCGGCCGGCTTCGGGGAATACAAGATAATTTTGCTCATCCAGGAAGATATAGTTTTCACTGGCGCATTCTCCCACCGTCCCGTCCGGGTCTACCCAGAGAGCATAAGCCCAGCCCTTGCCGGCCGCTTCATGTTTAACCAATACATTGGGCAGATAGCTGCAGCTTTTAACCCGGGCGTGCAGGCCCGGCTTTACCGGCAGGTAACTGAAACCGGCTTTTACTCCCCGGGTATAAATTTCCGGCTGGGGGGGATGAAAAGCGGACACCATAATATAGAGACTGGGGCCTACGCTGTCAAAGGGGTTGGCGGTAAAACTGCCCGGTCCCCGGCCCAGATAGAGACGCAGTATACATTCCCGCACCCGGGCCGCCCTGATGGTATCCAGGCATAATTCTCTGAGCTGGGTCCGGCTGTAAGGGTTGTCAATGAATACCGAGGCGGCGGAGGCGGCCAGACGCTCCAGATGGAGATCCAGCAGATAGACTCCGGAATTGATACATTTGCAAGCCTCAAACACGCCGTCGCCGCGGTGGACCAGGTGGTCGTCCAGGGGAAGCATCATCAGCCAGGGATCGGTTACAATCCCTTGCCAGTGAGAGGAGTACATGGCCAGATAGTCTCTGTGCCAGGGGTGGGGAGAGGCCTGCAATTTGGCCAGGGCCTGGTCTGAATTTAATATGGGGGCAATAATTTTTCCGGTCATTTCTTTTGCCGTAAGTTCAAAAATTAAAAATAAAAACCCGTCGGCAGGGCTGGAAAGCCGTCACCCCGGCGGAGCGGGACAACCGTCTTCAGGCTGCCGGACAGATTTTTCTATCCGCTCAATAACAGGACAGAATCCAGTCTGCCCGCGGAGCCGCTACTATTCTTAAAATAACCTCTCAAGGCGCGGACAAATTCCCGAGTATTGAGGTATTATTATATATTATAAACCGCGCTTTCGGGCCAAGCGCGCGCTAAAACCCGCGCCCGCGCGGGTTTTAGCGCGAATTAGAATAAGATTATACTTTATAAAAAACTGTTTTGCCCGGAGACGGAATTATTATCTGCCTTTGATTTCAAAAATGCCGCCCGGTGAGCTATGAAGAAAGAATTATAAATGGCCAAAAAAGACAGACTGTCTCCCGCAACTCTGATAAGCAGGGCATTTAAACGCCGGATGCTGAAAACGGTAAATAATCTGGATCTGATTGCCCGGGTGGAAAAATTGGTTGAATCCCCGGCGGGAAAGGTATGGCGCGACAAATATGTCAAATTGGATCCGCCTCTTGTTCCCGACCAGCGCCTGCTGTTTGACCGGGCCGCGGAATTGGCGGCGGAATATTTGGCGCTTCAGGGAGTTACTCCGGACCGGGGTGAAATTGAAGCTGATTTACGGGAGATTTCCTGTCAGTTTGATGCGGATCTGTACAGGAAAGTCAGCGTTGGCACCCAAATTATTCTCAGCCATCTTTTCAGCCACCAAGTGCCGGAAATCCCCTTCACTTCTCCCGATGGCCGGGAAATAGCCTATGTGGAACAGCTCCGCCAATACCAGAGGCAAGGCATGGGAGTGGTATATTTATCCAATCATTCCTCGCACCTGGATGAATTTATTATAGGCAGTCTGTTGGTGACCCTGCGCCTGGGTCTGCCCCTGTTCGCGGCCGGGACCAACATGATGGTCATCAAGAGCCTGGCTAAAATGCTGATGCTGGCTTCTTACACGGTGCAGCGCCGCGCCGCGGGAAAAGTGTATCTGGCCAGTCTGTTCAATTACTGCCGGGCTATTTCCGAAACCGCCCAGCAGCAGGGAATATTTTTGGAGGCCTGGCATGGCGGGGCGCGCAGCCGCGACGGCAGCCTGCGCTATCCCCGGCGGCTTATAACTCTGCGCGGGGCTTTGGCGGCGGAAGGCAGAGATTTGGTCATTCAGCCTGTGGCTCTGTCTTATTCCATTGTGCCGGAGGATTTGTATCTGGCCGCTAACGGCGGCGGTCGGGGATGGCTGCGGGGAATGGGCTTCTGGCGCACGGGGGGGTATCTGGTCATGAATCCCAGAAGAGGTTTCTGGCGAGCCGCCCGCAATCTCTACGGCCGGGCCTATTGCACCCTGACCCGGCCGCGTTTGTTGAGCGAGCTTAAGACGCTTTACACTAGCGATCTGTCGGGTTTGAGCCTGGACGAATTTGTGGCTTTGAACGCCATGAAGGAAATTGCCGCGGCCAAAAAAATTATGGCTTCGCAACTGGTGGCCCGGGGCCTCAGCCGGGCGCGCAAGAGAGATAATCTGAAAATAGCGGCGGCTATTCAGGAAGAGAAAGAACAGATTTTTGAATATCACCAGTCCGCTTTCGGGATGAACCCGGATTTGGAAGATTTCATCATTAATAATGAACCGGCCCGGGTGCTGCAGGACGGTTACAGAACTTTGCGCCGCCGTAAAATCATCAAACGGCGCCGGGACAAAAGAGGCCTTCCCCTGGTCAGCAATGAAGGAGGCCTGTCCTTTTACGCCACCCACGGCGACCGGCGCCTTTATTCTCCCACCGCCAAGGAAAACATTGTCGTGGCCGGCGCCGGCGACTCCGGCTATGCCTGGGCTTATCTGATTGGCAACCGCACCCTGGAGGAGAAGCGTTACCTTAACGCCAGCTTTACTCTTTACGAAAGCCGCAGCGAAGCGGCGGCGGAGATGGGAGTGGAGCGCAGCGCAAGCGGCCTTTATCATGAATACCGCCTGCCCAAGAACGTCTTTGTCACTGACGACGCGCCCAGCGCTTTTAAAAAGGCCAATTTGGTCATCATGAGTCCTCCCCTGGAAAAACTTAAGGAGCATATGAGCGCCTGTCTGTCCAATGCGGAACTGCCCCTTAAAATAGTGCTTTTGAGCAGCGGTTTTGACCCCGGCAGCAACAAACTGTCCTATCGTATAGCCATGGAGGAAACAGAAGCTTTCAGTATTCCCGTCAATTTGTTCGCGCTGGCGGGGCCGGTAAACGAATTCGATCTTTTACGGGATCAGCCGGGACGCATGATTCTGGCCGGGTCTTCCACCGGTCTGCGTGAAGTGGGGCATCTGTTCCGCTGGCCTCCGTTGCAAGTAGTGGCCGCCTCCGATCCTCTGGGCCTGCATCTGGCCACCGTGCTGGCGGAAGTTTACGGCCTGTGGGGCAGTTATCTGCGCCTGAGCAAAGCTATTGACAGACCCGAGCTTTTGGGAACTTACGCCGCCCAGGCTTCCGGGGAGGCCATGCTTTGGGCGCGGCATTTCGGCGCCCAAGACTCCACTTTCAATTCCACCAGCCCCATTTGGCTGTCCAGTTTCAGCGCCAGCGCCCTGAACCCCCGGATAGTGGAGATGCTGCGTGAAACGTTGAAAAAACAGCGCCGCCAAGCCGGCGCCGCTCTGTTGGGAAAAGCCAAATCAGGCGAAGATGAGTCTGCTTTGCAAAGCAAGCTGCGGCAAAACTTTATTTCCTTAAAATATCATGCCGGGACCGGCAATCTGGATGTGCCTCTGTTTTACCAGGCCTATGAACGCCTGGTGGACGGCCTTGTCCCCAGACTGGAAGCCGCTTCATAAACAGGCCCGCCGCCGTTTCTTTCCATGAGGCCCGCGCATATTACGAGACCTTTGCATATTTAAATATGCGCAAGGTATCGGCGGGCTGAGGTCTCATTACAGACTATGCAGGGGCCTCAATTTTCCTGTATACTTTACCGTAACTGGATAACTGTTGAGTAATGCGGGAATAAAAATCAACCTTCCGCCAAATTTTTGCCTGTTGATTTTTAATTTCTGACTTCGGGGTTCATCTGAATTTATTTGCATTGAAAATTTTGGCAATGAGACATCGCGGGGAAATGACCGGCCAGGGATATAAACGGGATCCGTATTGCCCGGAGCATATTTCCGGTCCGGGTTGCCCTGCCCTCATTACGAGTATGTTTTAGGGATGATATTATGAATAGATTTAAAATTAGAACAAAAATAATGCTTGGTTTCGGATTGGTTATTTTAACCACGGTGATTTTGATGACGGTCATTGGCGTCTTCACCAGCAGAGTGGATGATGCGGTGCGTGAACTCAATACTATGAGCATCCCCATTGTGCAGATGGCTGACCTCTACAGCACCACAACCCTGGAAATATTGATTGAGCAGTCCGGCTACTTAATGGACAACTCTGATACCCAAAGACTGACCGCAGTCGCGGCGGCCTTCACCTCCATGAGTACCGCCATGCTGACCAAAGCCAAGGCTATTCAAGCCGGCACCACCCCGGAACTGGCCCTTCCCCTGACCAGAATGTTGGACGGGCTCGAGGGGAAATTGAACGCCTGGAAAAATTTATTCGGCGCCCTGGTGCAAAAAGTGACCGAACGCAATGAAATGATTGAGGCCACCGGTAAAGCAAGTGAAGATTTTTTGCGGATCTGCACCGACTACAGCGTTGTCCAGACTAAGCTTTTTGAGCAGGCCATGGACGATATTACTCAGGGGCGCGGCGATATAAGCATCCTGCACAGAAGGATGACACAGTCTCAATTGCTGTTCATGGCAGTGGTAGAATTGAGCGAAATGGAAACCGTCCTCTCGGTTGCCCAATACCGCAACGACTCGGCCGCCATGAGGGCTTTGGCTAAAAACTTCGACAAGATTGACGCCGTCGTCCGCAAGCTCCGCGACACTACTCATACGGCCGCCAACCTGGACCGCCTGACGGCCTTGGCGAATTTATCCTCCCAATACGCGATCCTGGTGAAAAACGGCGCTGACGTAATTGACGCGGTTAAGGATGCGATCGCTAAATGCCATGAAAGCAGCGCCTCCCTGCGCGCTATGTTTGAAGGAGTGGCCGACTCTTCCTTTGCCAACATGGACGCCACCGCCCGGCAAACCGCCTCTTTTATCACCATATCGGAAACGGCTATGGTCGTTGGCTCCCTGTTATCGTTGATATTAAGTATTATCATCGCATTATCCATAGCCAGAACGATTGTGCGGCCGGTGCTTACCACCAGATCAGTAATAACTTCCATAGCTGACGGCGATTTTACCGTAAATATCGATCAGAATTTTCTGCGCCGTAAAGATGAAATAGGCGCGATGCTCACCGATGTGCAACGCATGTGCGACAATTTATCCGCGACTTTTTCTTCGCTGATTGAGGCCGCGGACAGTGTGGCCAACGCGGCGGAGGAAATCAGCCGGGGCAACCAGCAGCTCAGTGAAAAAACTCAGCAGCAGGCCGGGGCTATCCAGGAAACCGCCAGCGCCCTGGAAGAAATGACCGGTTCGGTGAAACATAACGCTCAAAGTTCCGAACAGGCCAACAAAATGGCTCGGGAAACTTCCAGCATTGCCCAGGACGGCGGCAAATCAGTGGCGCGCACGGTGGACGCGATGAAAGATGTCACCGATTCCAGCAAAAAGATAAATGATATCATCACCGTGGTCAATGAGATAGCCTTCCAGACCAATTTGCTGGCCTTGAACGCGGCGGTGGAGGCGGCCCGGGCCGGTGAAGCCGGGCGCGGGTTCGCGGTGGTGGCCGGCGAGGTGCGCAATCTGGCCGGGCGCAGCGCTCAGGCGGCCAAGGAAATTCAGACTCTGATCACCGACAGCGTGTCCAAAATTGAACACGGCAATGGCCTGGTGGCGGAAAGCGGCGAATTACTCGGCAAAATCATCGGCAATATTCAACAGGTTTCCGATACTATCAATAAGATTAACAATGCTTCCCAGGAACAGGCGACAGGTATTGAAGAAGTCAGCAAAGCGGTTAGCCAGATGGACGAAGCGGTGCAGCAAAACGCGGCCTTTGTGGAAGAAGCAGCTTCCTCTTCCGAATCCATGGCCAACGCGGCCAACCAGATGCGCGTCCAAATAACCAGATTTAAAGTACGCGCCGGCGGCAGCGCTCCCCGTTCCCTGCCCGCTCCCGACGGATATTCCCAGCCGGCTCCGTCTAACCCAACGCCCAGACCGGCTTCTTCTTCGGCCCCCAGAGCAACCGCGCCGCAAGCGCCGCCGCCGGCCAAGCCCGCCCCGGCTAAACCGAGGACCCAGAAACAGACGCCGCCGGCCCCGCCGGCTC
>JAIRYI010000005.1 GCA_031267815.1 Desulfarculales bacterium
AACTCAAAATTTCCGGGTTGTTGGTAAAAAAAAAAAACCATTAAACGGGGGGGTGGGGGGGGAAAACCATGGCTAAAGTTTTTAAGCCGCCTAAACGGCAGATTTTGCTTTGCGGTTCTTAGCATCATAAAATATTAAATTTTAAATGACACATCGTAAGAGGGATGGGGCGCTTCCTTAACTTTACGTCTATAAGTTCCCTCCGCTTGTTGAATCGCTTACAGCAGGTATAATAATAAAATCCGCCGGCAAGTTCCGTATGGGCATAACACTGTGATATAAATTATGATTTATCCGTGTATAAGAGTTACCGGCGGCGGCGTCTGACCAAGTGAATATACGCGCGCGCTCTTAAACGGCAAAGGGATGGATGAAATAAAAAGGTATGCAAGAATTCCGGCGAATGAAGCGCCTGCCTCCCTATATGTTCGCGGAGGTCGGCAAGCTAAAAGCTCTGGCCAGGCAACAGGGTGAGGACATTATTGATTTGGGCATGGGAAATCCTGATTTGCCAACCGCCGGCCATATTGTGGAGAAACTGGCGGAAGCTTCTTATAAACCCACCAATCACCGCTACTCCGCCAGCCGGGGAATCACCAGGTTACGCCATGCCATCAGCGCCTGGTATAAACGCCGCTACGGCGCGGAGATAGATCCTGACAGCGAGGCGGTGGTCACAATGGGAGTGAAAGAAGGCCTTGCCCACCTCGTGCTGGCCACAATCAGCCCCGGAGATGTGGTGCTGGCGCCTAATCCCACTTATCCCATTCATCTTTACAGCGTTATCATTGCCGGCGGTGATTTGCGCAGTGTGCCCCTGCTGCCGGGACAGGATTTTTTTGAACAGCTTACCATAGCCTTTAAGCAAACTTGGCCCCATCCTAAAATGCTCATAACCAGTTTTCCCCACAACCCCACCACTACGACAGTGGATTTAAATTTCATGTCCCGGACAGTGGAATTCTGCCGGGAACATCAAATATGGCTGATTCATGATTTCGCCTATGCGGATCTGTGTTTTGACGGTTATCAGGCGCCCAGCATCATGCAGGTGCCCGGAGCCAAAGAAGTGGCGGTGGAATTTTTTTCCATGTCCAAATCATATTCCATGGCCGGATGGCGTCTGGGTTTCTGTGTGGGCAATCAGGAGATGGTGGCGGCTCTAAGCAAAATTAAAAGCTATCTGGACTATGGAGCCTTTCAGCCTATCCAGATCGCCGGCATCATCGCCCTCAACGGAGACCAGAGTTGCGTAAGCGAAGTGGTTGACGTCTACCGCCGCCGCCGCGATGTTCTCTTAAACGGACTGAACCGCATTGGCTGGGAAGTGGCCCCGCCGCTGGCCACCATGTTTGTCTGGCCGCGCATTCCGGAGAGATTCCGTTATATGGGATCGGTTGAATTCAGCAAAATGCTCATCAAGGAAGCCAAAGTGGCGGTTAGTCCCGGCATTGGCTTCGGAGAATACGGCGACGAGTATGTACGCATGGCTCTGGTGGAAAATGAACACCGCATCAATCAGGCCGTCAGAGGATTCAGGCGTTTCTTTAATAAATATTGAAAGTATTCGTATGAAAGACAATTCCATTAAAATAGGTTTGTTCGGTCTGGGAACCATAGGAGGGGGCGTGGCCGAGCTTATAATGGGTTTTCCCGGGCGCTGGAAAGAACGTTTGGGGGTTGATCTGATATTGCACAAAGCCATGGATTTAAACCCGGATAATGCCAGCCGTCTGGGTATAGGCCAGGATCAATTAACTGACCGGCCGGAAGACATTACCAACAATCCGGACGTAGACATAGTGGTGGAGCTGGTCGGAGGCACTGGCGCGGCCAGAGAAATTGTCACCGCTTCCCTGAACGCGGGCAAACCGGTGGTTACCGCCAATAAAGCTCTTCTGGCCACCCACGGAGGCGAACTCTTTTCTTATGCCCGCCAGAGAGGACTCAAAATAGCCTTCGAAGCCTCGGTGGGCGGCGGCATTCCCTTGATCCGCTCTCTGCGCGAAGGACTCGGCGCCAACCAGATAACCCAATGCCTGGGAATTTTAAATGGCACCTGCAATTATATTTTAACCCGCATGACCAATGAAGGCGCCGGCTTCCATGATGTTCTGGCCGACGCCCAGCGCCTTGGATATGCCGAAGCGGATCCCAGCTTTGATGTGGGAGGGACAGATACAGCGCATAAACTGGCCATTATGGCCGCTCTGGCGACCGGGCGACTGCCGCGCCTGGATCAGATCAAGGTGGAGGGCATAACTTCAGTCACTCCCCTGGATATCAGTTTTGCCAAGGACATGGGTTTTGTCATAAAACTCCTGGCTGTATTGCAAATTCATGAACAACAGGCCAATTTAAGCGTATACCCGGCCCTTATTGAAAACAGCCACCAGCTGGCGGCTGTCAATGGGCCTTTTAACGCTGTCTTTGTACACGGAGACTGGGTGGGCGACATTATGCTCTATGGCGCCGGCGCCGGTCGCCGGGCCACGGCCAGCGCTATTGTAGCCGATATTTTGGATCTGGCCAGAGAAAAATTGAGCGGGGGCAGTTCTCTGCCTGCCGCCGCCCTGGGCCGGGCGGATTTTGACCCGGAGCCTCTGGCAATATCTTCCCGCGATGACATCAGTGGTAAATACTACTTTCGCTTTGCCGCTCACGACAAACCGGGAGTGCTGGCCGCTCTGGCCGCGGTTTTAGGAGATAATCAGATTTCAATCGCCACCATGATCCAAAAAGGACGGGAGCAAGAGGGAGGAGCTGTGCCTATTGTCATTCTGACCCATGAAGCCAGAGAGTCAGCGGTACTTAAGGCTATTAAAGCTATTGATTCCCTGCCGGTGGTGGATCACCCCACTATTATGCTGAGGGTGATTTAATAAGGAGTGACAAATCCTGGGCCGGATGTTCCGTACCGCATTTTATTTTAGGCGCTGGTAAAAACAGATACGGTGAGGTATCATAAAAATAATTGATCTTATTTATTGGGAGGCGGCAATTTAAAATTTGTTCAGACCAAAGTTGATAGTTCATCTTCCAACGATGGTGTTACATATTACTGACGCTGAGATTTATCGAAGGGGAAGGTTTGTCAAGATGTGCAGTGATTACAACAGTAATCTATGCAGGATGCGCCTTCCGGGGCGCATTTTAATTTTTGGAGGAATATAATGGAAAACAAAATAGCAATTATCGCCTTAATTGTTGAGGACAGCGATTGCGCCGAGAAAATCAACGCTGTGCTTCACGAGTACTCACAATACATCATTGGGCGGATGGGCCTGCCGTACCGGCAAAAGAACATCAGCATAATAAGTGTTGTTGTTGACGCGCCTATGGATGTGATCAATACAATTTCCGGTAAAATCGGCAGTTTAAAAGGGGTCAGCACAAAAGCTGTATGTTCAAAGTAAACAGTGGACGATGAGCGGTTCCCAAAATTACCTCCCTGCGCTATCTCACCTGCCAATGGCGGCCGGCACACGAGATAGGCAGCGGCTAAAGTCACGGTTGGGAGCGGCAAGTCCGGACATAACATCGCTCGTAAAACTGTTATAGCCAAAGGCGGTTACAAATGTACAACCCCGGATCAATGAAGGTAAGCGAATTTATCAACCACAATGAAATTGTGGCCACGCTCCAATATGCGGATCATCATAAGAATGATATTCTTCTTATTGAAAGTATTCTGCAAAAAGCCGCTCTAAACCAGGGGCTTTCCCATCGCGAAGCAGCGGTGCTTTTAGAGTGTCAATTGGAAGAAAAGAACCGTGAAATTGAACAGCTTGCCAGGAAAATCAAACTTGATTTTTACGGCAACCGCATTGTTATGTTCGCTCCGCTCTATCTGTCAAACTATTGTATAAATGGCTGTGTTTACTGCCCCTATCACGGCAGAAACCGAAATATCGTCCGCAAAAAGCTTGCCCAGGAAGATATTGCCCGTGAAGTTACGGCTTTGCAGGATATGGGACATAAGCGTCTGGCAATTGAAGCCGGCGAACATCCGGCAATGAATCCGCTTGAGTATATTATTGAGTCAATCCGGACAATATACGGCATAAAGCATAAAAACGGAGCAATCCGCCGTGTGAACGTGAATATTGCGGCGACAACGGTCAAAAACTACACGAAACTGAAAAATGCGGGTATAGGAACATATATATTGTTTCAGGAAACCTATAACCGCTCCCAATATGAACGGCTTCACCCGGTTGGTCCGAAACATGATTACGATTATCACACCGGGGCAATGGACCGAGCCATGCAAGGCGGAATCGATGATGTGGGGCTTGGCGTGCTTTTCGGATTGGACTCCTACCGCTACGAGTTTGTCGCTTTGCTTATGCACGCCGAACATTTGGAAGCGGTTCACGGCGTTGGGCCGCATACAATCAGCGTGCCGCGTGTCCGCGCGGCGTCGGGTCTTGATAACAGAGGCTTTCAGAATGGAATCAGCGACGACAATTTCGCAAAAATTGTAGCCTGTATAAGAATTGCCGTACCCTATACGGGAATGATTGTGTCAACACGCGAAAATCCCAAAGTTCGCGAACGTGTTCTCGGTTTGGGCATATCACAAATCAGCGGCGGCTCACGGACCAGTGTGGGCGGATATTTGGAACCCGAACCGGAAGAGGAAAGCTCCGCCCAATTTGATGTGATTGACACGCGTCCGCTGGATGAGATTGTGCATTGGCTTATGGATCTAAATTTTATCCCCAGTTTTTGCACGGCATGCTATCGCGAAGGGCGCACCGGCGACAGGTTCATGGCCTTGTGCAAAAGCGGTCAAATACAAAACTGCTGCCATCCTAACGCGCTCATGACTCTGCAGGAGTATCTTTTAGATTACGCTCAACCTGAAACAAGAAATTTAGGGGAAAAATTGATATATTCACAGATGGGCAATATCCCCAATAAAAAAATCCGCGAAATTGTCACAGATCATTTAAAACAAATCAAACAAGGGGATAGAGATTTCAGAATATGAACATGCTCAAAGAAGTAAATAGTCGGCCCTGAAAAACATTAAACATGCTGATATTAAAACATAATTTTTGTAAAAACGCATATTTTCCCGCCCATAAATGTTTTTCAGGATCGGCTATCCCGGTCGATTTATCGAACGGGCGCGGTGAGGGCGAGCCGCAACGTCAATTCAACTGCTTCGCGCCATAACAAACCGGGCCAGCAGCATCAAGGGGCGGGAAGGCAGGCGGGCGGCCAGGCAGGCGGCTTCTTCCACCAGAGTAGCGCCCTTTTTACGGGCCTGTTCCAAACCTAGCAAGGCCGGATAGGTAAGCTTACCCTGGCTTTCATCTTTACCCGCGCTTTTGCCTAACGCCTCATCTGTTCCCTCCACATCCAAAATATCATCGGCAATTTGGAAAGCAAGGCCTATCTTCCGGCTATACTCATCTATGATATGAATGAATTCCCTGCCTGCTCCGGCCAGAATGGCGCCGCTTAACAAAGAGGCGTTAATAATGGCGCCGGTCTTGCCGGTATGGATAGCCTGTAACGCGGTCTGCAAATGTAACCGGTCTTCTCTCTGCATATCCAGGCCCATATATTCCAAATCCAGCGCCTGCCCCAGCACCATGCCCTCGGGCCCGGCCGCGCGGGCGATAAGATTGCTTACCTCCAGGGCCTGAAGAGGATTGACATTTGCCGGAGGGCTGGTCAAGATGGCAAAGGCCTCGGTCAAAAGGCCGTCTCCGGCCAATATGGCCAGGGCCTCGCCAAATACTTTGTGGTTGCTGGGACGCCCCCGCCGGTAGTCGTCGTTGTCCATGGCCGGAAGATCATCATGAATAAGAGAATAAGTATGAATCATTTCCAAAGCTACCGCCGCGTACAGGGCCTGTTCGGCCTGACCGCCCGCCGCTTCGCAAGCGGCCAGACATAAAATGGGACGCAGGCGTTTCCCCGGCAAAAGGAGACTGTAACTCATAGATTGATAAAGAGCGTATTTTTTATCCTGCCAGTGACAAGTAAGAGCCTGATCGAACAAGGCTACCTTATCTTTCATATATTGGCTCAGATCCGCATAATCTTTTTCATTGAGTTTCGTTGCCGTCATCTCTTAATTCTTCCGCTTGGCCGCTTTCATTTTCCTGTATCAGGCAATTGACTCTCTGCTGCGCTTTTTCCAATTGCAAAGCGCATTGTTTGCCCAGTTCCATCGCCTGCTCAAAGGTAGCCAGCGAATCTTCCAAGGACAAACTCTCCCCTTCCAATTTTTCGATAAGAATTTCCAGTTCTGACATCTGCTTTTCGAAACTGGAATTTTTATTTTTCGCTTTCATCGGTTCTTGTCCTGTATCAATGCGGCCAGTTCCAGGCTTAAACGCACAAACTTCAATGGGTCTATAGTAGCATTTTTAAGATGAATGTCAAAATGCAAATGAGGCCCGGTTACTCTGCCCGTGGCTCCTACCAGACCTATTATCTGGCCTTGGGTGAGCATATCGCCTTCATTGACCAAAATTTTCGACAAATGGCGGTAACCGCTGATCAGACCCTGCCCGTGATCCAGTAGCACCAGCAGACCGCTGAAATAAGTATCCATAGCGAGAACTACCCTGCCTTCAGCCGGACATTTGACGGCAGTGCCCGGCGCTCCGCGCAAATCCACGCCTCCGTGGGGAGAACGGGGCTGACCGTTGATTATGCTACTCCTTCCAAATTTCCCTACCACCGCGCTGTTCAGAGGCGTAAGTAAACCGTCTGTCCAGAATACAGGAGAAGTATTCAGGAGATAGACGTCATTCTGCCGTTGGGACTCGGCTTTGATACGTTCAATTACCTGATCCGGAGGCGATACATATTTATCATCCACCCGGATATCGCGGGCGCCGCCGGATCTGGCCGCAACCACAATGTTGCGGCGGGCCAGGATTTGATCCGTTTGGCGCAGGCTCAAAATATATTCTCCAGGCTCCGCCCGTAAATCCGCCCCTATTATGCCTGCCCAGCCTTGGTTGTCCGCCAAAGGATAAATAGGAAACTCCCGCTCCATAAATAGCATGACGGGAGGGACGCTTCCCGGCTTAACCGGCAGCAAAAATTTTACCAAAGCCGGATCTCCTGCCTCCAGGCGGGAAGGCGCCTGGAGAATCGCTTCGTCCGCCCTCAGAGAGGACGAGGAGAAAAAGAACAGATAAGTTGCTGTAATAAGTACAAAATAATAAATAAAAATCCGTGACGGCATACTGATTGACATAAAATAATACTCAAAAATGGGTTAGGATGCGCATAGAGACAGTTTTGCCTTTTCACGAAAATGGGTAAAAAAATAAGGGCCTCTTTTGCCCCCAGAAAGCCATTTCCGCTCATGTTGGCGCATTTGGAAAAAATGACGTGTAATATTATATTAATCAGCGCCTCTTTAAAAATGTTATGGTAAATTCATGTTGCTGTCATCAAAAATAGTTAGAGTTCATTTCATAAATCACCTGGAAAGTGATTTATGATGATCACATCGCCCCCAAGCTGAAGTTTGGGGCCCGTTCCCGCCGCTATGACGGCAAAGCCGGATTAGCGGGAAAATTGACAGCGCAATATTGTTCAGAATAACAAACGGGATAAGTTGACATTGGATATTTTTACAATTTTCGGCATAGCCCTGGCTCTTGCCATGGACGCCTTTGCTGTGTCGTTGGCGGCGGGAATACGTCTGCCCCAAATCAGAACAGGTCAGGTTATACGCATGGCCGCCGTATTTGGAGGGTTTCAGTTTTTGATGCCGGTGGGGGGGTGGCTTTTAGGAATAACCGCTCACAAATTCATTGCCGCGTATGACCACTGGCTGGCTTTTGCCCTCCTGGCTCTGGTAGGCGGGCGCATGCTCAAAGAAGCCTGGGATAACCGCTCTACTCCCCAAGACGCGCCGGTCCGCTTCGATCCCACCCAAGGCCTGTCACTGCTCGTTTTGGGGCTTGCCACCAGCCTGGACGCACTGGCGGTAGGCATTTCCCTGGCTTTTCTTGGCGTGGCGATATGGACGGCCGCCGCTGTTATCGGGATAGTTTGTTTCACCATGACCATGCTCGCCCTGCGCCTGGGCAAACTTATCTGCCGCTTACCCAGCTTTTCCCAGCCCGGCAATAAAGCCGGGGCGCTGGGAGGAGTTGTACTCCTGGCCATTGGCTTTAGAATATTATATGAACATGGGGTATTTTAAGAGTATACCTTTCCGCTTGAGGGCAGGACAGGCTTAAGATACAATTGGGCGCAATGAGCCTTATTTGTTCTTTTCAGGAGGAATTATGTCTTCAAATTCAGGCCTGACTTTTCAGGAACTGATCTTGCGCCTGCAAAATTATTGGGCGGAGCAGGGCTGTGTTATCGTCCAACCCTATGATCAGGAAGTGGGAGCAGGAACTTTCAACCCTCACACCCTGCTGCGGGTTTTAGGCCCGGAACCATGGAACGCCGCCTATGTGGAACCCAGCCGCCGTCCTACCGACGGCCGTTACGGCGAGAACCCCAACCGCCTGCAACACTATTACCAGTATCAGGTAATATTGAAGCCGTCTCCGCTCAATGCGCAGGATCTTTATCTCAATTCACTCAAAAGCTTTGGCATTGATCCCATGGAACATGATATCCGCTTTGTGGAGGATGACTGGGAGTCTCCCACTTTAGGCGCCTGGGGCCTGGGCTGGGAAATATGGCTGGATGGCATGGAAATAACTCAGTTCACGTATTTTCAGCAGGCCGGTTCTCTTGATTTGGATCCGGTGGCGGTGGAACTGACCTACGGTCTGGAGCGCATTGCCATGTACCTCCAGAGAATTGACAATGTCTATGACCTGCGCTGGTCGGACAAGATCAAGTACGGTGATATCCACAAAAAAGGAGAATGGGAATACAGCACTTACAACTTTGAAACGGCGGATATCTCTACTTTGTGGCAATTATTTGATTTGTATGAAAAAGAGGCAAAACGCCTGCTGACGGACAAATTGGTGCTGCCCGGTTATGACTATTGCCTCAAATGTTCTCACACTTTTAATCTTCTGGACGCCCGGGGGGCCATCAGTGTTACCCAGCGCACCGCTTACATTGCCCGTATCCGCGCTTTGGCCCGCCTGGCGGCGGACGCCTATATAAAACAGCGCCAGGAAATGGGTTATCCCCTTATGCATTCGGGAAAGGTTGGTGTTTAATTGGCTGATTTACTGTTTGAAATTGGCTGTGAAGAAATACCCGCCCGCTTTCTCCGGCCAGCCATTGCCCAACTGGCGGAAAAAGCGGCCGCTGAATTTATGGCGCAAAGCATCAAGACAGGAAAAATAAAAACCTCGGCTACGCCCCGGCGCATTTGTCTTATTGCCCATGAAGTGGCAACCCGGCAGGAAGACAGGATTGAGGTGGCTCTAGGCCCCTTGGTGAGCGCCGCCTTTGACGCCAACGGCGCCCCCAGCAAGGCGGCGGAAGGCTTTGCCCGCGGGCAGGGAGTGGATGTACATACACTGGAAAAAATTGACACGGACAAAGGTGTCCGCCTGGGAGTCAGGCGCCATATCCGGGGCCGTCTCTCCGAGCAGGTGCTGGCGGAAATTCTGCCCAAACTTGTACTCTCCCTTTCCTGGCCAAAATCAATGCGCTGGGGTCAGGGGAAAATACGTTTTGCCCGGCCCCTGCACTGGCTTCTGGCCATTTTGGATGAAAAAATCATAAAATTTGAACTGGCAGGCATGATGAGCGGCAATCTTACTTACGGCCACCGCTTTATGGCCCCTGCTCCCATCACTGTTTCCCATCCCTCGGAATATGAAAGTCTTTTGCGTCAGGCTCAGGTCATTGTGGATCGAGCTTCCCGGAAAGCGGAAACCGTTGCCCAGATTGAAACGGCGGCTCTGACTGCGGGAGGACGCCTTATGCCTGATCCTGATTTACTGGAGGAAGTGACTGACCTGGTGGAATTGCCGGTAGGCGGTTACGGTCATTTTGATAAAGAATTCTTGCAAATACCCAAACCTGTGATTATCAGCGCCATGCGTTCCCACCAGCGCTATTTTGCTCTGGAAGATAAAAACGGCAGCCTGCTGCCCTGCTTTGTGATGATCAATAATACCCGCGCCCGCGATCCCCAATTGGTAAACCACGGACACGAACGGGTGTTGCGGGCCCGTCTGGCGGATGCAGCTTTTTTTGTGAAGGAAGACACCAAACATCCTTTAATTGAGCGCCTCCCCAGCCTCAACCAGGTGACTTATCATGCTAATCTCGGCAGCAGCCGCGATAAAGTTGAACGCTTCACCCAACTGGCTTTGTTTCTGGGACAAAGACTGGATCTTGGCGCAAGAGAATTGCAGCGACTGGAACGGGCCTGTTTATTGGCCAAATGCGATTTGGTAACCGGACTGGTGGGGGAATTCCCCGACCTGCAGGGTCAGGTGGGTGAAGAATATGCTCTGCGCAACGGAGAAGACAAGGAGGTAGCCCAGGCTGTCCGGGAACACTATCTGCCCTTGTCAGCGGGCGGAGATCTGCCCCAGGGACGGTTGGGCGCCCTGGTGGGAATAGCCGACCGCCTGGACACCATGAGCGGATGCTTTGCTCTGGGCCTTGTCCCAACCGGAGCGGCCGACCCTTATGGACTGCGCCGGGCGGCTATCGCCGTTATCCGCATTATCAGTGAAAAGCCTCTGCTTATAAATCTCAGCCAGGCTCTGGAGCAGGCCATAGACAATCTAAGCCCCTGGAATAAAGAAAATCCGGAGATCATCAAGAATAAAATTATGGAATTTATTGCATCCCGTCTGACCGGGATATTGGCCGACGATGGAGTAGCGCTTGACGTCAGTGAAGCGGTAATTGCCGCGGGTATGGATGATCTGAGCGGACTCAGAGCCAAGGCTCATGCCCTGAATGCCATGAAAGACTCAGACGAATTTTCCGCGCTGGCCGCCGGATTAAAGCGGGTCTTCAATATCCTGCGCAAAAACCGGCAACAGCCTGTTGCCTCCGTTGTCAGCGCGGATTTATTGCAGGAAGACGCGGAAAAAAATCTGTACCGCGAATTTCTCCGCCTGCGTGATAACGCCCTTCCCAAACTGGCCGCCGGCGCTTACCTGGAATTCTTACAGGAATTAAGCGCGCTTAAAGATCCTATCGACAATTTTTTCAACCAGGTCATGGTGATGAGCGACGATGAGCGCCTACGGGTCAACCGCATGGCGCTATTGCAGGAAATCGCTGATCTTTTTGCTAAAGTCGCCCAATTTAACAATTTGCAGGTTTGATGAACTCGACCGGGATAGCCGATCATTAAAAACATTTCCGGGCGGAAAAATATGCGGTTTTGTAAAATTTATCTCGTAATATCAGTATGTTTAATGTTTTTCAGGATCGACTGAATATACTTTTCAGAAACGCCTTTCAGCAGTTATGCTGGTTGGCGATATGATTTTCAGACCGGCAGCAACACCGGCGGCCGCAGCAAAAGCTCTGCCGCCTGGCGGGCGTTCCCGGCCAAATGCGGATGAGTGTTTCCCAAGTTAGCCAATTGACGCAAATTGTCGATAACTCGGTAAATGAGTTGCGCCACATCACCCTCGCCGCCGCCATAAACAGCACTCACCGTAGCCAAGTCGTCCATCTGCGCCCAGGCATAAATAGCTTGAGCGGCATGTAAAGGCATAACCGGCACATCAAAACCAAAACAGATCAAACGCTTCAGCATAGGATCAAGCGCCTGACGCATTTTATCCGCCGCTTGGCGCAACCTGCCGTCAATACGGGCATGACCGCCTTCTTTGTTTTCACGGTTATCCACAAACAAAGCCAGCAGAGCGGCCAACAAGGCCGGCTGATCTGCGGGCAGGGAATGCTGCCTGATACTTTCGGCAATAAGAACAGGCTGATTGAGGCGTAAAGCGCTAGCCCAGAGACCATCATCGGTCAGCCGATCATTTTTGTCCACAAAGCCTTCATCACGCAAAAATTCCAGGTGGCGGATAAATTGAAACCAGGCGTTTTCCTGACTCAAATGATTGGATGCCGTATTTTCCACCTGACGGACCAGGGAGGTGAAACTGTCAGCGCAAGTCTGATCCAACAGGCAGGAGGAACAGATTAGATTGGCGCAGGTATGGGCCAGCTTTTCTTTTTGCGCCAAAAGTTCGGCCTTGGCTTCGGTTCCCAATCTTGTCAGCTGCGCATCGCTCAACGGCTTATATTGATTTGGGTCTTCTATGTCCTGATGGCTAAACCAGCCTGATAAAGCCCGGGGATGGTCGGTAGAAGGCAGATTCAAAATCTTCCCATATATCTTATAAATCTCGTCCCAAGGGATAAAATCCACCTTGGGATGGCCGTGAAAAAGACGCCTTTCCGGTAAAAGGCACAAAGCTCTGACGCCGGGATTGTCGCCATCCAACTGGCTCTGCAACACTGCAAAAGGAACGAGCTTACCGGACTGAATAATCCGGCCGCGGCTTAAGGCACGGCAGCTTCCCAGGTGAGCCGGAGTCCGGCCGGCTTGCAGGTCCAATTCTTTTTGCCGATCCAACAAAAACCGATAGCGGCGGCCCCGTATATATATTTCCTCGCCGCTGGCGCAACGAGCCCGAGATTTGTCAAGATGCTCCCGCAGAGAAGTCAAGGCCGAATTTTCCTTAGGGTTGGGGCCTTTGTTTTTCTGCCACGCAGCCAGACTTAAATTCAGCATTTGTCTAACATTTTCAGATGTATGCGACAAAAGTAAATTCATAACCATGGAAAAATTAATACTGAGCTGGCTTTTAATCGGTTCAGGCCGGGACGAAAACAGTTTGGCCATAAAAGCCAGATCCTGAAAAGGCCCGGGCAATAATATGCCAAATCCCACTTTGTCCATTCCCCTTCTGCCTGCCCTTCCGCTTATCTGAGCCAGATCTCCGGCGCTCAGGGGCGTGAACTCCTGGCCGGTAAAGCGGTCGCTCTGGGTAATGATCACGCTGCGGGCAGGAAAATTTACCCCGGCGGCCATGGTGGAAGTGCTGAATATGACTTTGAGCAATCCGTTCTGCATTAATATTTCCACCAACAATTTCCAGTGAGGCAGAAGACCGGCATGATGAGCGGCCATATGGCTGGTCAGCAGAATTTCCAAGTCCGGCTGGTTGCGCAAAAAAGGGAATTTGGACAAAAAACCGTTGACAATCTCCCGCAAAGACTCGGATTTTTCCGCAGTGACGTGAGGGCGCGTCCGGGAAGCGGCCTGAAGCAGGCTGTCGCAATCCGCCCGGGATTTAAGAAAAAAAATGGCGGGCAGCAAGTCGAATTCATCCAGCGCGGCCAGAGTGTTTTCCACCGCTGGGGCCAGCGGGCGGGGGTTAGCCCGGATGAAAGCGCGCAGTTTGGGATTAAGGCAGCCGTTTTTATCATGCAGGGGAAGCATCATACCATGAGGCAAAAGGGTTGCCGGCGCCAGCGGTACTGGCCGCTCTCGTTCCCTCACAATCTGGCAGGGCTGCTTCCGGATATAGGACAGCCAGGCGGCTAATTCATCTTCGTTGGCGATGGTGGCGGAAAGGAGCAGCAGACGGACGCGTCCGGGAAGATAAATCATGGTCTCCTCCCACACCACTCCGCGATCCTGGTCGCCAAGATAATGAGCTTCATCTAAAATAACCAGACCCAGAGGCAGATCCTGTCCATAACGCATGGCGTCATAAAGCTGATTGCGCAAAATCTCCGTGGTGCCCACAATCAGAGGGGCGCTGACATTTTCTTTGCGATCCCCGGTTAAAATACCCACATTGTCCGGACCGAATACCTGCCCAAATTCCGTAAACTTGGCATTGGATAGCGCCTTCAGCGGGCTGGCATACCATACCCGTTGCTGTAAACTGAAAAAATATTCTATAGCTTTACCGGCGATCCAGGTCTTCCCGCTGCCAGTAGGGGCGCTGACCAATACATCGCAATATTGCAGCTTCTCTACTGCTTGCAGTTGAAAGGGATCGGGAACAAAGGGAGTTTTCTCGGGCGCGCCCGCCGCCTTCAGCAAAGGCAGCAACTGGCCGGCGGCTTTAGGTTTGAATTTTTTATTGTTTGCCTCCCCGCTGGCGGGAGAAAACGGTTTTTTCTTTTTGGATAAAAAAAAATGCGGTCGCAAAGGGTTTAATTTCTTTCCTGATTGGCGCTGTGAGCTATCCGGCCTTGGGCGGGGAACCCGATTCATTTAACATTTTGATTATACCATTATTTTTCGATTGCACTTCCGGATGTTGAAATAATTATGAATTTTTCCTTTTTTATAGGCCTTGACCAACTAAAGGTTTTTAAGATAGATTTATAATAATAAGCATTAAAGGCTAACTGGGGAGAACGCTTTGAACTTTTTAAAACGTATTTTTAACCTGCCCAAACCGCGGCACAAAATTTTCGTGCTGGGGCTGGATGGCCTGGAAAACGCGCTCCTGCCCAAAATAACCCCGCATATGCCCACTCTGGCCCGTATTTTAGCAAATGGCGCTTTAGTGCCATTGCACTCTTCTGAGCCGTTGGAACCGTTAGTCTCCTGGGCCAGTTTTGCCACCGGCTGCAACCCAGGCAGCCACGGAATTTTCGGTTTGGTGGATCGCAACCCCTCCCCTTTCACTACTTTCATTGCCAACGCCTCACTGCTGCAAGCGCCCACTATCTGGGAAATTATCAGCCGCCACGACAAATATGTGGGAGTGATGAACGTGCCTTTAACTTACCCGCCGGCAGAAGTAAACGGAATAATAGTCGCCTGTTCGCTCACTCCCGATCTGGATCTGGCTCAGGCCTGCTACCCTGTCGAAATAGCCCCGCGGCTGCTGGAAATGAATTACTGCATTGAAGCCGACAACATGCTGGCTTTGACCGAACCGGAAGCGTTTGTACAGGATCTTACCGAAACCATGCAAAAACGCTTCTGGGCTGCCCGGCAGCTTATGCTTACTGAGTCGTGGGATTACTGGCAGCTCAACGAACTTGTAATTGACCGTTTACAGCGTTTTTTTTATCTGAACAAGCAGGAAATACCTCCTTTGCTGGCTATGACTTTTAAAAAACTTGATGTATGTCTGGCCGAACTTTTAGGCAGCCTGCCATCCAACTGCCAGTTAGTACTCGTAAGCACTCACGGATTCAGCTCTTCCCGCGCCTCATTTATGCTCAATTATTGGCTGGAACAAAACGGATATCTGATGTTTTCGCAAAATCACCGCCATATAGATAACATACATCATCAAAGCAAGGCATACAGCCTGGCTCCTGGCCGCATCTACATCAACCTGGAAGGCCGTGAGGCCATGGGATGCGTAGCTCCTGAAAAAG
>JAIRYI010000106.1 GCA_031267815.1 Desulfarculales bacterium
GGTTCAGGTATCGCTTATAACGCCGATAGCGATGGAAAAAGAGTTAAGGTTCGCTATTCGCGAAGGCGGCCGCACCGTGGGAGCCGGAGTTATCAGCGAAATTTTGGAATGATGAAATATAACCGGTGAAAGTATTCACCGGTTATATTTTTGGTCGGTTTTTAGAAGTTATTTTGTAAATGATTTCTAATCCGGGTTTGAAAAAAGGAGTTTCCCTATGATGGTTGTGAACCATAAAATCAGAATTCGTCTTAAGGCGTATGACCACAAATTACTGGATCAGTCAGCCGCCGAAATTGTGGAAACCGCCCGGCGCACAGGCGCCAAGGTAGCGGGGCCTATTCCCCTGCCCACCCGGATCAATAAATTTTGCGTGCTTCGTTCGCCTCATATAGATAAAAAGAGTAGGGAACAGTTTGAGGTGCGCACTCATAAAAGACTTTTGGATATTTTGGAACCGACTCCCCAGACTGTGGACGCTTTGATGAAACTGGAGCTTTCCGCCGGGGTGGATGTGGAAATCAGATTATAAAAGGCCGGATCATGATTAAAGGACTGATTGGTAAAAAGTTGGGCATGACCCGTTTATTTCTGGATAATGGCCGTGAAGTTCCGGTCACTATGCTGGAAGCCGGACCGTGTACTGTGGTGCAGATCAAAACTTTGGAAAAAGACGCCTACCAGGCGGTACAGCTGGGTTTTGGCCAGCGCCGGGTCAAACTGGTGAACAAGCCGGAAGCCGGCCATTTCCGGAAAGCGGATGTGCAGGCAGCCAAAATTCTGAAAGAATTTAAGGTTGATGATGTAAACGGCATTACTGCCGGACAGATGGTGGACGCGGCTATTTTCACGGTAGGGGAAAAAATTAATGTGACGGGAAAAAGCAAGGGCCGCGGTTTTACCGGAGTTATAAAACGGCACGGTTTTGGAGGCGGACGGGCCTCTCATGGCTGTACCACCCATAATTCGCCGGGGTCTATTGGCAACAGCGCTACCCCTTCCAAGACGCATAGAGGGAGGAGAATGGCCGGCCATTGCGGAGATGTTCAAACTCAGGCTCGCAATTTGCGGGTAGTGGATGTGCGCCCGGAGAATAATTTAATATTAGTGCGGGGCGCGGTTCCCGGAGCTACGGGAAGCATCGTTATATTGGAAAAAAGCTGAAGGCTTTTCAAGGATAAATAAAAGATGCCGACATTAGAGGTTTATAGCGCGCAGCGTGAGCAGGTTGGGGAAATTAATCTTTCCGAAACGGTCTTCGGAGCGGAAGTTAAAACGCATCTGTTGCACGAGGTGGTAGTCTGGCAGCTGGCTTGCCGGCGCCAGGGCACGGCTAAAGTCAAGACCAGAGGAGAAGTTAGGGGCGGCAGCAAAAAACCCTGGCGGCAGAAAGGCACGGGCCGGGCCCGTTCCGGCAGCCGGCGGAGTCCTTTGTGGCGGGGAGGGGGAGTCATTTTCGGTCCCCAGCCCAGAGACTACTCTTACACTGTTCCGAAAAAAGTCAGAAAAGCGGCTTTGCGGATGGCGCTAAGCGATAAATTGAACGAGCATAAGATTCTGGTTCTGCGCGGGTTTGATTTAGATGAAATAAAGACCAGAAATTTTCTCCGGGTGCTTGACCGCTTTGCTGTCAAGAAAACTCTGGTGATTACCGGAGCAGCTGACGAGAATCTGGAAAAAAGCGCCCGCAATGTGCCGGGAGTAAAAGTATTAAGAAGTGAAGGGCTTAATGTTTATGATATTTTGCGCTATGATAATCTGATTCTCCTGGAAGGAGCGGTGGGCAATATAGAGGAGTCGCTGGCATGAATAATCTGAGAAATATCATAAAGCGTCCTTTGCTGACGGAAAAAAGCACAGTGTTGCGTGAGCAGTTTAACCAGGTGGTATTCGAAGTTGACCGGCGCTCCAATAAAATTGAAATTTGTCAGGCGGTGGAAAAGATTTTCGGAGTGAAAGTGCTGGATGTGCGCACGGTCAATTTCGAAGGCAAAAGGCGCCGGGCCGGTCGTCTGAAGGTTAAACGCAATGATTGGAAAAAGGCCTATATCACGTTAGCGCCTGGACAGAAACTTGAAATTTTTGAAAACGCATAGCCCAAGAATATTGACGTATAGGCTTCTAGGACAGATAAGAAAGATTTCCCATGGCGATAAAAAGTTATAAACCGACTTCACCCGGGCGCCGTTTCGCCACTAGTCTGGTGCGCAATGATATCAGCAAAAACACCCCGGAAAAAAGTCTGTTGGAGCCGCTTAAAAAGACTGGCGGCCGCAATGTTAACGGGCGGATCACTTCGCGGCACAAAGGCGGCGGGCATAAGCGCCAGTACCGGATTATTGATTTCAGAAGGGACAAGGTGGATATTCCGGCCCGGGTGGCGGGAATCGAATACGATCCCAACCGGAGCGCCCACATTGCTTTGCTGTTTTATACCGATGGCGAAAAGCGCTACATCCTGGCCCCCAAAGGGCTTAAAGTGGGTGATATGATCGTCCGTTCCGATTCGGCTGATATCAAACCCGGTAACGCTTTGCCTCTGGAGCGTATTCCTCTGGGAACTCATATTCACAATGTGGAACTCAAAATAGGCAAAGGAGGGCAGATGGTGCGCTCCGCCGGCACATTTGCCCAGTTAATGGCTAAAGACGACAGCTACGCCACTTTAAAACTGCCCAGCGGAGAAACCAGGCGGGTCCACTGGAATTGTCTGGCCACAGTGGGGGAAATAGGCAACGAGCAGCATGAAAATATAAGTTTGGGCAAGGCCGGCCGCGCCCGCTGGCTGGGTAAACGTCCGCAGTCGCGGGGGGTGGCCATGAATCCGGTCGACCATCCCATGGGCGGGGGTGAAGGTAAAAGTAGCGGAGGCCGGCATCCGGTCAGTCCTTGGGGCACGCCCAGCAAAGGTTACCGAACCCGCCGTAAGCAGCCTTCGGATAATTTCATAGTGCGCAGACGCAATCAGAAGTAGGAGTATATATGCCGCGTAGTTTACGAAAAGGTCCTTTTGTGGACGATCATGTGGCCCAAAAAGTTACTGCGGCCCAGAATACGGCTGATCGCAGAGTAATAAAAACCTGGAGCCGCCGTTCCACCATCATGCCTGACTTCGTAGGGCTTACTTTTGCTGTGCATAACGGCAAAAAATTTATTCCGGTATTTGTAACAGAGAATATGGTGGGTCATAAGCTGGGAGAATTTGCCCCGACGCGCATTTTCCACAGCCATGCCGGAGATAAGAAAGGAAAAAAATAGAGGCTGCCATGGAGACCAGAGCTAAAGCGAAATTTGTGCGCATCTCCGCCCATAAGGCCCGTTTGGTGGCTGACGCCATAAGAGGCATGCAGGTAGGCGAAGCGCTGGGTAAGTTGCAATTTACCCCTAAAAAGGCGGCGTTGCTTTTTCACAAAGTTGTATCTTCGGCGGTGGCTGATATCACCGATCGCCACCCGGGAACGGACGTTGACAATCTATATATTAAAGCGGCATATGTGGACGAAGGTCCTACGGCCAAGCGCTGGCGTCCCCGTGCTCAGGGCAGGGCTTATACCATTCGTAAACGCAGCAGCCACCTCACCGTGGTATTGACCGAACGGTTCTAAGGAGGAAAAGAGGTGGGACAAAAAACTCATCCGATAGGATTCAGGCTGGGCGTTATCCGCACATGGGATTCCCGCTGGTTTGCGGGCAAGAAAGAATATGCCAACTATCTTTTTGAAGATAACAGGATTCGTAAATTCTTGAAGGAAAAACTTTCCCACGCCGGTGTGTCCAAGATTGAGATCGAAAGGGCGGCCGACAAAGCTAAAGTTCGTATCCATACCGCCCGCCCCGGCCTTGTCATTGGCAAAAAAGGCGCTGAAATTGAAACTATTAAAAGAGATTTGCAAAAACATATCAACCGCGAAATAATGATGGACATCCATGAGGTGCGCAAACCGGAAATGGATGCTCAATTATTGGCTGAAAATGTGGTAGGCCAGCTGGAACGGCGCATTGCTTTCCGCCGGGCTATGAAGCGCACGGTGACTAACGCTATGAAATCAGGCGCCTTGGGCATACGTATTCAGTGTTCAGGGCGTTTGGGCGGGGCGGAAATAGCCCGCACCGAATGGTATCGGGAAGGCAGGGTGCCTTTGCACACTTTGAGAGCGGACATTGATTATGGCTTTGCTGAGGCAAAAACCACCTACGGCATTATCGGGGTCAAAGTTCTGGTATTTAAAGGCGAAGTTTTAGATGACCCCCGCTCTGGCCTTAAGCCTTTTAACAGCTAAGGGAACGGTTTAAATTATGCTTGCACCAAAAAGAATAAAACACCGCAAACAGATGAAAGGGCGGGTGCGCGGGTGCGCCGGCCGAGGCAACACCCTTGCCTTTGGCGAATATGCCCTGCAGGCGGCAGGTCAGGGCTGGATGACCAATCAGCAGATAGAAGCTGCCCGTATTGCCATAACCAGATATATTAAACGCGGCGGACAGGTGTGGATAAGGGTATTTCCGGATAAACCTTTTACCAAAAAACCGGCTGAAACCCGCATGGGTAAAGGTAAAGGCGCTCCCGAAGGATGGGTGGCTGTGATTAAACCGGGGCGCATTCTTTACGAAATGTCGGGGGTAAGCCCGGATGTGGCCAAGGAAGCCTTGCGTCTGGCCAGCCACAAACTTCCTTTCCCGACTAAAATGATTTATAAAGAACAGAATGAGGAGCGCACGGAATAATGAAAGCCAGCGAACTCAACAAGTTAAATATATCTGAGTTGAAGGCCAAGGCCGATGATTTGCGGGAAGAATTTTTTAATTTGAAAATCAGGCACGCAATTGGTCAGTTGGAAAACCCCAACCGTTTGAAGCAGGTTAAAAAAGATATTGCGCGCGCGCTTACTTTGCTGCGCGAGAAGGATTTGGCCGTAACCGGCCAGGAAGGATAAATTCCATGCCTGAAGAAATCCGTGGCAACGCCAAATCCCTTGTAGGGGTTGTAGTCAGCGACAAAATGGATAAAACCGTGGTAGTGCAGGTGGAACGCTTGGTAAAGCATCCTGTGTATAAAAAATATGTGCGCAAACGCAAACGCTTTTCCGCCCATGACGAGGGCAATGCCTGCCGGATTGGCGATACTGTGATGATTCGCCAGAGCAGGCCGCTTAGCAGGACCAAGCACTGGCGGGTGAGTAAAGTGTTGCAGCAGGTGGCGTAAACAATGTTTTGTTTGGGGAAGCTAGGAACTAAATATCATGATTCAGCCAGAAACTAATCTGCTTTCCGCCGATAATTCCGGCGCCAAGCGGCTATATTGCATCAAAGTGCTGGGAGGCAGCAAACGCCGCTACGCTTCTTTGGGCGATGTTATTGTGGTCTCGGTTAAAGAGGCGTTGCCCAATTCCAAAGTGAAAAAAGGCGATGTGATGAAAGCTGTGGTAGTGCGTACAGTTAAGGAAGTTGCCCGCCCCGACGGCAGCAGTATCAAATTTGATGATAACTCCGCGGTGCTGCTTACCGCTGCTTATGATCCGGTTGGCACTCGTATATTCGGGCCGGTAGCCCGGGAATTGCGCGCCCGCAATTTCATGAAAATTATTTCTCTGGCTCCGGAAGTGCTGTGAGAGGAGATAAGGGGAATCATGAAAGCCAATATCAAAAAAAATGATCAGGTAACGGTTATTGCCGGTAAAGAAAAAGGCAAAAGCGGACGGGTGGTGAGAGTGAACAGCGAGAAAGGTCAGGTAGTGGTTGAAAAAACCAACATGATCAAGCGCCATACCAAACCCAGCCGGACCGGTCAGGGCGGGATCGTGGAAAAAGAAGCTCCTCTTTATCTTTCCAAAGTCATGCTGTTGTGCGCCAAATGTAATAAACCCACCCGGGTGGCCCGCAGGGTATTGGAAGACGGAAAAAGGGTTAGGACTTGCAAAAAGTGCGGCGAACAGTTGGATGGCTGAGAAAAAGGCTGAAGGGACGAGCTGCCGGCCGGCGGCTTCAAATTCTAAGCTTGGAGGAAATTAATTAATGGCGCGGCTGAAAGAAATTTATTTAAAAGAAGTTGTCCCTCAGCTGAAGGAACAGTTTGCTTATACCAATATTCATCAGGTCCCCAAAATCGTTAAAGTGGTGCTGAATATGGGGGTCGGCGAAGCTATTCAAAATATTAAAGTGCTGGAGGCGGCCGGTAATGAGCTTACTTTGATCGCCGGACAAAAAGCTCTTACTAACCGGGCCAAGAGTTCTATCGCCGCCTTCAAATTGCGCGCCGGCATGCCCATTGGCACTTCTGTAACTTTGCGCTCGGAGAAGATGTGGTTTTTTTTAGATAAATTAATAAATATAGCTTTATCCCGGGTACGCGATTTCAGGGGAGTAAGCCCTAAAGCCTTTGACGGCAGAGGCAATTACACCTTGGGCATTAAAGAGCATATTATTTTTCCGGAAATAGATTACGATAAAATCGACAAAATCAAAGGGATGAATATAACTATTGTGACCACCGCTAACACTGACGAAGAAGGCAGATCCCTGCTCAAGCTGTTGGGTATGCCTTTCCGGGCTCAATAAGTAAGGAGGCTTTTAGATTTGGCCACCAAAGCAATGATGAATAAAGCTGCCCGCGCACCTAAATTTCAGGTCAGGGGTTATAACCGTTGTCCCATTTGCGGGCGTCCGCGGGCTTTCATTCGTAAATTCGGCGTTTGCCGGATTTGTTTTCGCAATCTGTCCCTGAAGGGTGACATCCCTGGGGTTATCAAATCAAGCTGGTAGGGAGAAGAGAACCATTATGTCCCTTAGTGATCCCATTGCCGATATGCTGACGCGTATACGCAACGCTATCGCCGCGCACCATGGAGAGGTTGCCATTCCTCTTTCCAAGATCAGGCTGGCCATGGCCAAAGTTTTGTACGAGGAAGGCTATATTGAGGAATTTAATAAGGAAAGCGGCGGAGTGCAGGGAATCTTGCGTATCAAGCTCAAATACAGCGGTACTCATTCCGTGATTGAAGGTTTACGGAGAGTAAGCAGCCCCAGCCGCCGGGTATATGTCCCTTACGATCAGATCCCCAGGGTGATGAGCGGGCTGGGCATTAATATCCTGTCAACCTCGCGGGGCATAATGAGCGACCGCCGGGCCCGGCAAAAACAAGTAGGCGGGGAAATCCTCTGCTCGGTCTGGTAAGGAGGTTCAACAGTGAGCCGTATAGGTAAAATGCCGGTAAATCTGCCTAAAGAGGTGGAAGTGAAAATCAGTGGTCAGGATGTGGAGGTTAGGGGGCCGAAAGGCCGGTTATTCCGCACCTTTCATCCTATGGTTGAAGTATCTCAGGACAATGGCGCGCTCAAGGTTGTTCCCCGCGGCCTGTCGCCCCAGGCCAGATCTCTGTGGGGGCTGTCCCGCAGTTTATTGCACAATATGGTGGTAGGGGTGAGCAATGGCTTCAGCAAGGTGCTGGAAGTGAACGGGGTAGGATACCGGGTGGAAATTAACGGCAATATTTTGAAAATGGCCTTGGGTTTCAGCCATCCTGTGGAATTCGCTCTGCCGGAAGGCATCAGCGGCCAGGTGGATCGCAATACGATCGTTACTTTATCGGGTATTGACCGGGAACTGCTGGGACAGACCTGCGCCACTATCCGCGCCTTTCGCCGTCCCGAACCTTATAAAGGCAAGGGCATTAAGTACGCTAATGAGGTTATCAGGCGTAAAGCCGGGAAAACCGGCAAAAAATAGAGTGATTTGATAAAACAGCGGCTTTATTTCCGGGTTGCTTTAAAACATAACAAGAGGTTAATTTAAGATGGCTAAAACCAATCCCAGAAGCGTAGCCTGGGCCAAACGGAAAGCGCGAGTAAAACGTAAGCTTAAAGGTACGGCTGACCGTCCCCGGCTTACTGTTTCCCGCTCTCTTAACCATACTTATGTCCAGGTAATTGATGACGGTAAGGGAGTTACTTTGGCTTGCGCCAGCACTTTGGCCCCCGAATTCAGAAATGCGCCTGGTCACAGAGGCAATGTGGCCGCCGCTAAATTGGTGGGGGCGGCGATTGCGCAGAGTTGCCTCAAAGCCGGTATAACCCAGGTGGTGTTTGACCGCAATGGCTATCTCTATCACGGACGCGTCAAAGCCCTGGCCGAGGCGGCCCGGGAGAACGGTCTGGATTTTTAAATCATATTTGCATCAGGTAAGGATATAACCTTTTGGAAAAACGTAAACCGAGAAGAGATTTTGTTCAGGAAGAAGAACAGCAGTTTGTCGACAAAGTAGTGCATATCAACCGCGTGGCCAAAGTGGTTAAAGGCGGTCGGCGTTTTTCTTTTGCCGCTATTGTGGTGGTAGGAGACGGTCAGGGCCGGGTAGGCGTTGGCTTGGGCAAGGCCAATGAAGTACCGGAGGCCATTCGCAAAGCTGTGGAAAAGGCGCGCCGGGACATGATTCAGGTGAATCTGGTGGAAGGCACTATTCCCCACGAAATTAACGGCAAATATGGTTCGGGTCTGGTTTTTCTGCGCCCGGCTCATCCGGGAACCGGAGTTATTGCGGGAGGTCCGGTGAGGGCGGTTTTGGAAGCGGCCGGAGTAACGGATATTCTTACTAAATGCATAGGCACCAATAATCCCCACAATGCGGTGAAAGCCACCTTGAATGGGTTGCGGGCTCTCAGAAGCGAAGAACAGATAGCCAAACGGAGAGGTATCCCGGTTGGCGAAATCAGGATATGACCGGGCGAGGATGCGAAAGGGTTTGAGAAAATGGCGACTATGCGGGTAAAACTGGTCAAAAGCGGTATTGGCTACACTCAGAGGCAGAAAGATACCTTGAGAGGGCTGGGGCTGACCAGAATGCAAAAGACTATGATTCTTGAGGATACACCGGCCATTCGGGGAATGGTTAAAAAAGTTTCCCATTTGGTTGAAGTCCTGGAAAATAACTAAGGTGGATAATTATGAAGCTCAATGAACTAAAGCCGGCCGAAGGTTCTCGCCATAAGAAAAAACGAATAGGCCGAGGTCAGGGTTCCGGCTTTGGGGGCACAGCTACCAAAGGCCACAAAGGACAGAACGCCCGCAGCGGCGGGGGAACTAAACCTGGCTTTGAAGGCGGGCAAATGCCTTTGCAGCGCAGATTGCCCAAACGCGGTTTCAATAATAAACGCTTTGCCGCGGTAGTGGCGGAAGTCAATTTGAAAGACTTGAACGTATTTCCTGCGGGCATGGTGGTGGACGCTCTGGTTTTGGCTGAACATGGCCTGATCAAGGGTAGCTTTGATTTCATTAAAGTACTTGGCAACGGAGAAATAGAAAACGCGCTCACCCTTAAAACCGACAGGATCAGCGCGTCTGCCCGGGCTAAAATAGAAGCGGCGGGCGGTTCGGTGGAAACCAGCCAGTCCCAACCGGCTTAAAGGAGTTTAATTTACCGTGGCAATGCAGGGAATCGCGAATATAGGCAGGGTACCGGAATTAAAGCGCAGGCTTCTGTTTGTACTTTTAATGCTGACGGTATACCGGATAGGCTGCGCTGTTCCCACTCCCGGCATAGATTCAGCGGCCCTGGCCGTTTATTTTGCACGCATGCAGTCCACTATTGTGGGCATGCTGTCTATGTTCAGCGGCGGAGCCCTGGAGCAGATGAGTATTTTTGCTTTGGGCATAATGCCTTATATCAGCGCCAGCATTATCATGCAGTTGCTGACAGTGGTGGTTCCGCATTTAAGCGCCCTTAAAAAAGAAGGTCAGGCCGGACAAAAAAAAATCAACCAGTATTCCCGCTACGGCACTATTCTTTTAGGGCTTATTCAAGGTTATGCTCTGGCCATGCAATTGGAAGTGGCCAGTCCCGGTAACGCGCCGATTGTGGCGGAACCAGGATGGTCTTTCCGCCTTATGACCATGTTTACTTTAACCGCCGGCACCGCCTTTATTATGTGGATGGGAGAACAGATTAATGAACGCGGGGTCGGCAACGGCATAAGCCTCATTATTTTTGCTGGGATTGTGGCCAGACTGCCCAGCGCTTTGGGTGATACTTTCAGCATGATTAATATGGGGGAAATGAAGATTTTTGAACTCCTGTTCATTGTGGTGCTGATGCTGGCGGTAATTGCGGGTATCTGTTTTGTGGAACAGGGACAGAGGCGCCTGCCGGTGCAGTATGCCAAACGGGTGGTGGGCCGGCGCATGTATGGAGGGCAGAGTACGCATCTGCCGCTCAAAATAAATGTAAGCGGAGTAATTCCTCCCATATTTGCCAGCTCACTTCTGATGTTGCCCGGCACCCTGGCCGTATTTGCGCAGATGCCGTGGATGCAGTCCATGGCCGATTGGATGAGTCCTACCCAAGTGGTATATAATTTAATCTATGTGACATTAATTTTCTTTTTCGCCTATTTTTACACCGCGGTAACTTTCAACCCTGTGGATGTGGCTGAAAATATGAAAAAACAAGGCGGTTTTATTGTGGGCATACGGCCGGGCAAACGCACCGCTGAGTATATCGACAAAGTCCTGACCAGGCTCACTCTGTCGGGAGCCTGTTATTTATCGCTGGTCTGTATATTGCCTACGGTACTTATCAGTCAGTTCAATGTTCAGTTTGTGTTCGGCGGAACAGCCCTTTTGATTGTAGTGGGTGTGTCTTTGGACACGGTGGCCCAGATAGAAGGGCATTTGCTGCAACGGCAATATGAGGGATTTCTCAAAAAAGGCGTCATCAGAGGACGCTCAGGCTGAATTGAACCATACTTTCTTTTACCGGCAACGCATAGAAAAACATGAGTGTCTTTTTCCAAGATGCGGCTTGAGGATAAAGTGATAAGACCGGATAAAGAATAACTTTAAGGAACAATTGGGCGGATTGGGGCACAGATATGAATATTATATTGTTGGGACCTCCGGGGGCCGGGAAGGGTACACAGGCTAAAATTTTGGAGGGTATATACAATATACCTCAGATATCCACAGGTGATATGTTGCGGGCGGCGGTGAAAAACGGCACGGAACTGGGCCGGCAGGCCAAGTCGTTTATGGATGCCGGACAATTGGTTCCTGACAGTTTGGTTATTGCCCTGGCGGAAGAGAGGATGAGCGCTCCGGATGCGGCGGGAGGGTTTATGCTGGATGGTTTCCCCAGGACTCAGGCGCAGGCTTTGGCCCTGGATGATATGCTGGACAGGCTGGGTAAAAAAATTGATGTGGTTCTTAACTTTGAAGTGCCCCGCCCGGCCCTTATTGAGCGGATGAGCGGGCGTCGGACCTGTCAGCAGTGTGGGGTCGGTTATCATGTTAAATTCGCTCCCAGCCGGGAAGCGGACAAATGTGATAAATGCCGTGGGGAGTTATATCAGAGAGAAGACGACAAAGAGACCACTGTCGCCAAACGTCTGCAGGTATATGATGAATCCACCAAACCTTTGATTGATTACTATGCCCGCAAGGAACTGCATCAGGTCATCAATGGAGATGAAAGCCCGGACAAGGTGACAGCCCAGATCCGTAAAATTGTGGATGCTGCGTAAATCAAAGAAAATGATACCGATAAAGACCGAGGCCGAGCTTGCCAAAATGTTGGAAGCCGGGCAGCTTACCGCGCGGATATTGCATCATATAGGGCAGATGGCGGCCCCTGGCATCAGCACCTGGGAACTGGATCAGGAGGCGGAACGTTTATGTCTGGCGGCCGGCGCCAGAAGCGCTTTCAAGGGTTATCACGGTTATCCCTATGCGGTCTGCTGTTCCGTTAATCAGCAGGTGGTACACGGCTTTCCGGTTAAGTCGCCTTTAGAGGACGGTGATATTGTTTCCTTGGATTTCGGTGTGGTATTGGATGGTTTCTATGGTGATACCGCCATAACGGTGCCGGTGGGCAGGATCAGCCCGGAAGCCCTGAATCTTGTGACGGTTACCCGGGACAGTCTGGCTGCGGGCATAAATCAGGTTAAAGCGGGAGCTTATTTGGGCGATATTGGCGCCGCGGTGCAGGAAGTGGCGGAAAAAGCAGGCTATAGTGTGGTCCGGCAGTTTGTGGGGCACGGTATCGGCAAGGCTATGCACGAGGAGCCGTCTGTCCCTAACTTCGGTATTAGAGGGCACGGCCCTAAATTGCAGGCGGGAATGGTTCTGGCTATAGAACCTATGATAAACATGGGGCGCTCAGAAGTAAAAATATTGGAAGACGGCTGGACAGCCGTGACTATTGACGGTAAACTTTCCGCTCACTTTGAACATACGGTGGCGGTTACCGCGGCCGGCTATAATATTTTGACTTTGCCGCCAATACAGTAGAGAAATAGAAACATGAGGTTGTCATGAAAGTGCGGGCATCAGTAAAAAGAATCTGCAAAGATTGCATAGTGGTTAAACGTAAAGGCGTGGTCCGGGTGATTTGTAAAAAGAATCCGCGCCATAAACAACGTCAAGGTTAGGAGGCTTACAGGTGGCACGTATTGCAGGCATAGACTTGCCGCGCAGCAAGCGTATCGAAGTGGCGCTTACCTATATTTATGGGATAGGGGCAAGCACTTCCAAGAAGATTCTGGTTACCGCCGGGGTTAACCCTGATACCAGAGCGGAGAAATTGACCGAGGAAGAAGTAACCCGTATCCGGCAGGTTATCGACGGCGCCTGTAAAGTGGAAGGCGACTTGCGCCGCGAGGTATCCATGAACATCAAACGGCTTATGGATCTGGGCTGTTACCGGGGACTTAGGCATAGGCGCGGTCTGCCTGTAAACGGTCAGCGTACCCGTACCAATGCCCGCACCCGCAAGGGCCCGAGCCGTTCGATAACGAAGAGGAAAAAATAAATGGCCAAGGCGCAGAAGAGAGTTGTCCGCAAAAAGCGGGAGCGCAAAAATATACCGGTCGGGGTAGCCCATATACAATCTACTTTTAACAATACTATTGTCACAATTACCGATCCCAGGGGCAGTGTGGTGTCATGGTCCTCAGCCGGGGTACAGGGATTTAAGGGTTCGCGTAAATCCACACCTTTTGCCGCTCAATTGGTGGCGGAAGACGCGGCTAAAAAAGCGATGGAACATGGCATGCGCAGTGTGGAAGTTTTGGTGAAGGGACCGGGAGCAGGCCGTGAGGCCGCCTTAAGAGCGATCGGCGGGACAGGGATCCAGGTGACTTTAATCAGAGATGTTACTCCGGTGCCTCATAACGGTTGCCGCCCGCCTAAACGTCGTAGAGTTTAACTTCTTCGGAGGATTGATTTTGGCCAGATACAGAGAATCCGCTTGCAGGCTTTGCCGCCGCGAAACCCAGAAGCTTTATTTGAAAGGGGATCGCTGTTTTACTGATAAATGCGCGGTGGAACGCCGCAATTATGCTCCCGGCCAGCACGGTCAGGCCCGGGGAAAACTCAGCGATTACGGATTGCAGCTCCGGGAAAAGCAGAAAGTGCGCCGCATTTACGGATTGGGAGAAAAACAATTCCATTTGACGTATTTGAATGCCACCCGGATGCGCGGGGTGGCGGGGCATAACCTGCTCATGCTTTTGGAACTGCGTTTAGACAATGTTATATATAGGTTGGGGTTTGCTTCATCCCGTAATCAGGCCCGTCATTGGGTGCGTTATGGTCATGTGCTGGTAAACGGGCGGAGAATGAATATCCCTTCGGCCCGAATTAAAATCGGCGATGTGGTCAGCTTGAAACCGGCTAGCAAGGATGAGGTGCCGCAAATAAAAGAGACTTTGGCCAATCTGGGGCGTAAATCTGTTCCCGCCTGGCTGGAAGTCGACGCGGCCAACTATACGGGCGCCATAAAAGCTTTACCCAGCCGTGAAGAGCTGACGATCCCCATGCAGGAACAGCTCATTATCGAGCTATACTCTCGCTAGCCGATACAAAAAATACAATCCAGGAGATTATAATGGAGCGAAACTGGAGAGAGCTGACCAAACCATCTCATTTAGATATAGATGAAGAGACCATCAGCCCTTATTATGCCCGGTTCAGTTGTGAGCCGTTGGAGAGGGGTTTTGGTCACACCCTGGGAAATGCTTTGCGGCGTATTCTGCTGTCTTCTTTGCAGGGCGCGGCTATTACCAAAATAAACATTGCGGGAGTGCTTCATGAATTTTCCACTATCCCCGGAGTTCAGGAAGATGTGAGCGACATAGTTCTTAATTTGAAGGGTGTTCGTTTACGCTATAATGGGGCTGAAGATATCTTGATAACCATTGACGCTGCAGGTGAAGGGGTAGTGAAGGCCGGTGATATTAATATTAACCATCAAGTGGAGATCTTAAATCCCGATCATCATATCGCCACCGTGGGCCCGGATGGGAGCATAAAGGCTGAACTCACCGTAAGCACTGGCAAAGGCTATGTAACTGCGGATCGCAATAAATCTTTAGACGACCCTATTGGGGTTATTGCCATTGACTCGGCTTTTTCTCCTGTCACCAAAGTAAATTATGTGGTCAGTCAGGCCAGGGTAGGGCAGACCACTGACTATGACAAACTTACTTTGGAAGTATTCACCAACGGTTCCATCAAACCTGAGGATGCGGTGGCTTACGCCGCTAAAATACTTAAAGAGCAGATTGCCATTTTTATTAATTTTTCAGAACAGATGGAACCGTCCAGCCGTGAATACAGAACCGAGCCTTACCTGAATGACAATTTATTCCGTACGGTGGAGGAACTGGAACTGAGCGTCCGTTCCGCTAATTGTCTGAAAAACGCTGATATTAAATACATTGGCGAACTGGTTCAGAAAACTGAAAATGAAATGTTGCGCACTAAAAATTTTGGCCGCAAATCTTTGACTGAAATCAAGGAAATGTTAATTGAAATGGGTCTGTCTCTTGGTATGGCCTTGGAAAATTTTCCCAGCCGGGAAGAATTGGATGAGAGAGAAAAATGAGACATCGTAATGCCAACCGCAAACTGTCGCGCACCAGCTCTCACAGAGAAGCTATGATGCGCAACATGGTTGCTTCTTTATTTGTCCACGGACGCATAGAAACTACCCTGTTGAAGGCCAAAGAATTGCTTCCTTTGGCGGATAAGGTAGTGACCCTGGCGAAAAGAGGGGATTTACACGCCAAACGCCAGGCTAATTATTATCTGCGCAGCGATAAAGTTTGCGCCCAACTGTTCAGCGAGGCCAAAAACCGCTTCCAGGATCGCGGCAGCGGTTATACCCGTATGATCCCCACGCGCATACGCCGGGGCGACGCCGCGCCGATGGCTCTGGTGGAATTAGTTTCACCTAAAGCGGCGGTAAAATAAGCCGCTATTGACCAGAATCCGGCGAACTCGGATTGCGGAGCCATTAATGACAGATCCGGCAGGTGAAAGAGTTCCGTCTTTCAGCACAGGCCAACCGTAACCACAGGTTATACAACGGGCGACTCAAAGGCGGCGTCTTTGCGCCTGTTCAAAGTTGAGCTTATGGTGCCGGTTTGGCCCCTGTTTAGGTTTAAATCCGGCAATGGGGGCGTTTAAGGTTGGTCATGGTATTCCATATCTATTTGAAAATACTTGCCGTCATGCAAACCCAAAACCCACTCCGTCTGTCTATAAGATAGCATGATTCGGCGCGGCAGCGCAAGGAATTCTCTCTGTAAGATTGGCAGTTATTTCATAAATGACTTCTAATGGCACAGGAGCATGCCCGTCGCGCATCTATTTTTAAGCCTTTACATTTACGAGAAAATATTTATATTTATTTAAAGATGGAACGGTTCGTATATTGCACGCAAATTAGAAAGATAAATATGAGGCCTGGCGCATATTGTGAATATGCGCCAGACCAGAAGCTGACCCTGGATGGCCCGCCAAATTACAAGTGTTTGTAAAATACTTGTAAGTGGGCATATCTGGCAAAATAGCACTTTAAAAACATTGAAAAGATCCCCTCGCCTTTCGTTGGGCAGCAGTTAATTTTGGACTAATTCACCTTCGGAGCGGCGGTTTGATATGGGGCGGACAGTTTATTATTTTAAGTTATATAACCGACATAATTATATCTGCTACTTAGAAGAATAATCTAATAATATTAATATATTAACTATATACCAATATTCATAAAAATCCATTTTTTTCTATACTCAGTGGAGCAAAATTGGAGCAGGGTTATAAAAATTATGTGTGATATTTCAATTAGTTAGATATTCATAAAAATTCAAAATTAGTCTATGGTTTTTAGCTTCTTTCAATTTTCACGGCCTTTTTGTCTTTTCCCTCCGTGCCTGTACCCCGCCTCAACCCGTAGCCACGCTTCACACCATAAAAGCTTGAGATAGTTTACCTCAAAATGACTTCCTTTGTCTTCAAAATGAAACTCCCAAGCTTCAAGCATAAGAGGTGACAGAGTATTTTTGTAAATCGGCTGTTCCAAAGCTACCAAAATATCCTTGCCTGTCATAAGTGGTATATTTAATGATTTTAAATAGTTAACTAGATAGGACAAGGGACTATTATCCTCAAAACATAATGTTAACAGATAATTCGCTGGCTGTATATTCTGTCTGACTACCCCAATAG
>JAIRYI010000073.1 GCA_031267815.1 Desulfarculales bacterium
TTAATGAGTGGGTAAAAAACGTTACTGTCATTATCCTTGGTCATCAATTGCCCCATGATATAGCTTGTAACATTACGATAATAAATCTTAGTCGTATCAAACAGTGAAATTTCTTCTGAAAAAAGATTATATCTTTGTGAAAGATATATATTGAAAGAATTAAATTCTTTTAAATAAAATTTTTTATATTCAGTACTTAAAAGCACTGCATTCTCAAAATATTGTTCGTATTGCCTTTCAACAACCGTAGCGATCCAGCTATTGGGTTTAATATTTGCCAATAGTAAAAAATTGCTCTTCGTAAAAGATGATGTCCGGGTAAAAAATATTCCTTTCTTGGTTAATACATACATGGCATATTCCTCATAACTTATCCGATGGCTGATTAGTTATGTGTTCATATATTGAAATAGCATACACTTTATTTAAAAAGGATATAATACTATGTACCGGTAGCACTTGAGTACTACTTAATTTGCGAGTTTGCAAACCTGTCATAATCACGTGAATAGTTTTTTGGATATTCTGATTAAAGTTTGGCAGTCTCAATTTTAGTTCATGAAGAGTATTGTTGGGAAAAATTTTAAATAAAACATCGACTCCTGGAGATATACCCTCTAAGTCATTGTAAAGCAGGCGTTCAATTAAAAGCCAGAAATCAGCTTTATAACGCTTTGTTATCATATATAAATATTTTTCTTCGAAAAGGTGAAGATTTGACAAGCAATTAAAAAGTATTGATAAACCCAAACAATTAAAGCTAGTAGATCTATCTCTTTGATAGTAATTACGCTGAATTGGCACTTCAAATTCTTTTAGTATAGTTATGCATGCATCAAATTTTTCTGCTGATCGAAAATAAAAATAACCAAACTTTAATAAACCTTCAGCTGGCGAAAGGTGCTTCTTGACAATCTCTCTCGTTAATTCAAAGAAATAATCATAGTTAGTTATGCTCTCTTCACATTTAAGCAAAACATAGCGAGTTATACAGTAATCACGTAACTCATCAAAAGGAAAATATAGGAAATCTTGATTTTGTTCGGTCAGTAATTTTTGGTTCTTAGATATTTTTCTGCTCAAAATTAAATTATTATCAATGATATTTTTCAAAATGTCATATTCGTCTTCCGTCATATCAATATGCTCAAGAGCAATTTCATTAAAAGAATATTGTTCTACCATGACATTAACAATTTTTTTCAAAATATTCTCAAAATCTTTGTACTGGTCACGAGATATCTTCTTAATGTATTCATTGAAAAGCAATGAACTATGTAATTCAATTACAGAGGATGACGTGTCTTTATTAATTTCAAAAAATATCCGCAACAATATCAGAGAATAATATAATTGCCGTTTTACATTATGAGAAACCGTTCCCTTGAAATTGAAATACTCTCTATAACGTCTAAACAGATGTTCGTATGCGCGATATTCAAAGCGCACATGAGGAATATTTCGAATATAAATAGATTCAGGATCAACATAGAACAGCTTACTAAATCGCTCTTCAAAAAATTCACTTCTACATGAGTATACTGATCGTATTCTGCCAAATTTATTTGAAATTTTTGAAAACGAATCCAATGTCTCTATGAACGAAGGATCATCGTTTTCATTTACCGCATCTATTATAATATATAAATTCTTTCTAAATATAAAAAGACTAAAATTTATTATATATAGAAATACACTAAAATTTATAAAGCACGGTAATTTTATCCTTTCTTTAAAAAATTCAATACAGTTACCTCTTATTTGCTTAGCTTCAATAAAAACACATGGGTTTCTAGACTTACTAGCTAATTCTACAAAATTACATAATAGATTTGTTTTCCCATTACCGGCAGGACCTACAATCATTGTGGACCTGGATGAGGCCATTGTACAATATGCAATTAACTGCTCAATGGTCCAATTAAGCGCTATACCATCCAACATCACTTTATAGTTCAGGTCTCCCTTTTCTTTGGGAACAGATAGACGTCCTGCGTGTTTAAAAAATTCTCTACTTTGGTTAAATTTTTCTATGAGTTCTGAGTAAGAAAGCGAAGGTGAAATATAAAAATCTTTGTTCAAAGACTTCCGCAATAATCTACCCAAACTACTATTAAATAGTATATTATATTGATTAACTACTCTTTTTTTCCATTTCTTTTGGAACAGAAAATATCTTAACTCTTCATTGATTTCGTTGAGTTCTGTATATAGGAGTTGTATATATTTTCCGTTTTCAACTAATTTATTAATCCCACGAATGCTGTCTGAATTTATGTTCTTCCTGAATTTGATCAAGTAAATTATAACGATAATTAGTGCAATGAGAAATATCACCAATTCCCATGCATAAGTGATATATCCCCACAACTCTAAAATATCTGTACATATGTCATTCATTAGCTATCTGCTTAATATATTTGATAAATGGCTAACTAATTTTAATAATTCGTATTAAACAGTTACAGGTGTGCCAAGCTCAGCCTGGCGCAAGGCAAGGGCGATTTGTTCCTCGGTAAATTTACTCTTTTTCACGGCAAAAACTCCCTCCTGGCATTATAGCCGAGTTGCGCCAAAAACTCACTTGCTAGCGGGCATAGTTTTTGGGGAGGAGGTCAGAGGTCACACTCATTTACGCTTGCCTTTCTGAAAAGAATTTAACCTTGTTTTAAGGGGACGGCAAAAGCATAATTTATAGACTCAAATCAGCCTTACTCTTTTCCCATCAAAGGAAAACCGCCAGCATGGAGCCTATTAGGCTTTTTCACCATGATTTGACGTTTCTCGCTTTATTGTTCTCCAAGAGATAGAGTGTTGCGTCCGCAGCTTTCTTCGATTCGACATCGTTATCATCGGCCTTCGGCCATACAGCTAGACGGATATCATCAAGAACCGCTTTAATTTCATCAAAACTCAGCTCATCAGTTGCGCAGGCAATCAACGTTTGCGCTGCGCTGAACACAAAACGGTCACCGGCTGAGAGACGCAACCCTGCCGCTTGTATACGAGCTGACAAAATATCGACCGTTGCGCATACATCTTGGAGAGGAAGCAACTGAGGAGACACAAACGCCTTCTTGCGACACACGAGAATCGCATCAAAGCTAATTGGGTCTTTCGTAGATGCTTTTGGACTTGCCGCTCGTAATTCAGCATAAACAGGGTGTGATGCCACTACAGCCAAGCCAGCCTTGTTGATCGCCTCGTGAATTGCTGCCCATCCATCAGTACGCGAGTGATGGAAGCTGAATGCCAATACACCATCATCCTTTAAAACGCGGCACACCTCAGTGAATACTGATGTGAGTTGTCGCGCAAATACGCGTGGATCTTTATGTTGCACTTCGCCTTTGTTGGATGAGTTTTCACATGCCATCCACGGATATCTATCGCGCAGCACGGGTGAGAGCCAAGCAAAAAAGAAATCGCTCAGTTCAGAATAATGAACAAAGTCGAAGTAGGGAGGATCAGTCACAACCGCATCTACCGTTCCAGTGGGTATAGGCAACTTGGAGCTGTCACCGTTAAGAACCAGCAAACCATGATCAGCGGTAGCTAACTCAGCCCATGTCTCGACGCTACGGACACGAATAGGGAGGCTGGCTATCTTCTTGCGCGAACTTATCCGATTTCCAGTCTGATCGTGTTCAATGGTAATCTCAAATGGCTCATCGAGATAACGTTTAGCACGTAGCAATCGCGATTCAAATAAGGTACTGAACGTCCCGCTACTCTTGTTAGTACCCCATACAGAATTTTCGAGAGGTGTACGCTCGGGTTTAAAGATGTGGTTTGAGAACATATGCCGGACGGCTCCAGTGCCCTCCCCTTTGAAACTACAAAACAGATTATTGAACTCCAAAGTACTGGAGAATAGGCAAAGCATCTGCTCTTGTACCATTTGGTCATCAATACGAAGAATTTCTCGTAGTAGCAGACCGAGACACAACAATTGGCGAGCGTTGAAAAAATCGCGCCAATGTGTGTAATTATAGCCACGTGCTTGGTCAGTGTTGTGGCCAGATCGGACACTGGTCTCAGGTAGAGGTAATCGCTCGACGGCGAGTCGTTCCTGCGCTTTTTTGTATAAAGCCAAGTCTTCATCTTGCACCGGCAAGTAGACCTTCGAACCATCAGCACGTAGAGCCATCATTGCATACATGCGATGCACAGGCGGCGTACCATTCTTGGGCAGTAATTCCTTGATACGGTAACGCTGGCCACCCTTGGTTGTTACGTATTGACCAGCAACCGGCCCTTCTTGCGGATTGAAGTGATGACCACAGCGCTGGCAATGGAGGTCGGTTGTGTCGTAACGATCCTCCAACACGCCCCAGCAACTAGGACAAACGATCTTCGCTCGTGGTTTTTTTTTCGGATAAGCGTCTTGAGAGAATATATAGCGTGATAGTAGAGGGATATCCTCTCCCTCTGGTGTAGTGACCATTTTTACCCAGAAGTAATACAGGACAGGAATCATCTTATCCGTCTGCATATCTCGCGTTTGGTAATAACACCTAATCTCCGAGGCTACGTTATGTTCTAGACGTTCAAAAGCAGCTCGAAGTTGTGCCTCCGAAGCTGGCGTAAATGCTTGGCGAACAAGGAAGGTACTGACAGGATTGATGTCGCAACCAACCGCCTTGGCTCCAAGCTTCACAGCCTCACCCAGCGTGGTACCGCTGCCCATAAAGGGATCAAGTACTACTTTTCCAGCGAAGTCATGCATGTTATAAAATTGTGTCCTGCTATCCGTTCCAGGTCGACTTAGCGCTCCGAGCGTAATGCTTCGAAATACTGATCCGAGCCGGGTCGCCCACCACTTGTGGATGTGATAAATTGGCCGGTTAATTTCCTTTCTCCAGCTTTCCTGTTCAGCGATCTGGCTAATTTCAATCAATGGAAAGTCACATTCCAGTGCAGTCGCGGCCGATGCATAGGGGAGTTTAATCTTGTCTGTGGAGATATTCATTCTGCGTCTGTCAGGTTGTTTTCGTCGGTGAACACGAAGGTTGTAGTCATGGAAACACGCTTCTCGGCCTGCCCCTTGAGGCGATAGGCTATAAACAGGTGTTGGGTGCCAGCATTGGGGTTTGGGATGCGCTCTGCACACAGCTCGTTTGTGCGCAAGTCAAAGTTATAGCCAACGACCAGCTTATTAGCCTCAATACGGGTGAGGTGCCCCACTTCCTTATAGCGATCATCGCTGCCAAATTTATCCGGCAAGATCAGAGTCATCAGACCTGTAGCACCTTCAGTCAACGCAAACGGTGTCGGAGCAACATACATTTTACGGTCACGGATCATAATGTCACCATAAGTATCAAAACCCTTTATACTCTTGTTTTTATGGATATAATTGTGATCGGCGTTGAGAAAGTCACCATGACATACCACGAGGTCAACGACGGGATACTGCTTGCGCCCATTACCTTGATCAGCATAGCCAGATAGGTCGGCAGGATAGCGGCCAAACACATAGAAGATTTTACGGCCGTTATGATAACCGGTGGGTACTTGGCTGTTTGAATCGTAATCACGTTCGCGCCCAGGCCACGCGAGTCCTTTGATTTCATAGCCCTCAGCATACTCAACTAAGCAGAAGTCAGGGTAGGTATTACGCCCCGATCCCTCGAAGTGTATAGCCAGGCTCTGGAGCCTATTTTGAAACCAATTTTGAAAATGAAATTCTTTATCCTTTGCAGAAACTGATTCAATTAACTCACCGGCCTGGACTGCTTGGACACATTTCTCGAACACGTCGAAAACGGTAGTTTTTATGTTCATATTGCCCTTTCAATAGCTATACTTTTAGCAATGCTACGCCGCCATATATATAAATTGTTTTCGTAGCATACACAGCTGGTCCCGTTTAGTCATATACTGCTCCTGTGCGAGGTGATCCCATCTTAACAGGTTGTCTCAATTTTGGGGACCAACTATCCAATAATGCTGTCGGGCATAATAAACTCCTTTTGTAGCTATATTGTACCCACAAGAAGCGTATTAGTTGAGATGACGCCTCATATTAATGCCCTCGTATATTATTGTACCGCGATATCCATCCGAATTAAATCTGATATTTTTGTGGACAAACATCTTGTTATATAAGCTAGTTATGTGAAGATTTGTCACGCTTATTCTAAAACCGCGACATTATCCCTCCGATTACCCATCGCCAATCTCCAACACCCCTTCCAGGCCCTTAACCGCGCTACGGAGGTTTTCCGGGGCCAGGTGGGCGTAGCGTTTGGTCATTTCCAGGGTATTATGCCCCATTAAGGTTGCCACATCATATAGAGGCGTGCCCCTTTGCACCAGCCAACTGGCGAAGGTGTGGCGCAGGGTATGGAAAACCACCTTATTGCGCCGGTCGCTGATGCCGTCATTCAGTTTAAGGCTTGCCACCGTGCGGGTGAAAGTGTCGGAAACCTCACTTTTCGCCCGGCCGGTTTTGGAGGGGAAAACCAGGGCGTCTTTGTCCTGCTGTTCATATATGGCCTGCAGCATATTATTCACTTCGGTCGTCATGTAGGCAAAGCGGGAGCTTTTATTTTTAGCATCTTTGATATAAATGATATTTTGGGAAAAATCTATATCAGCCCATACCAGGTTATGGCATTCGCCGGCCCTTAAGCCGCAAAACAAAGAAAGCAGGGCCACATCATGGGTGATCCGTGATCTGCCGGCCAGTGCGGTGAGCAGGAGTTTAGCTTCTCCCTCAGTAAGAAATCTCACCCGCCGGTTATCTGTTCGGGGTACTCGCGGTATCTTATGCCCTGGAACTGGGTCTTAATCCATGTGCCCTTAGGGCCAATTTGGTCTTTTGTATTCATAATAGCCGCTTATTTGAAAACTACCTGTATTTATTAAGATTTTTACAAAAATATTCAATTATGTCCCACTAAAGTCCCACAAAACCCAGGTTTATTCCCCTCTTTTGGCAATTATAACCTGAAGGTCAGATTTTGTCCCACTATAGTCCCACATTTTTGCTTTATACTCCAAGTAATAACATGTACAAAATTTCGTTCTTTCCGGTCACCTGATGGTTACAGTGAGATCCACAGATTGATAGTTTGGTATATATCATGTAACATTTTTGAGTAAATGCTGACATCGCGGCATATGGAGGGACTCAATATCAAAAAACCGGGCGCAGATCCGGTGGATAAAACACTGTATCGAAGCAAGGGGGTTTAAAAAGAATGAAGACCGGAAAAAAACTCTTTTCAATGCTTGCTGTTGTCTGTGTGTTGGCTGTAATTACAACAGGTTGTGAACAATCTGATTCCAAGCCAACGCCAGTTGGAAGCGACCGGCGAATCACGGTCATTTTTGTGCCTAAAATTACCGGCAACGCCTTTTTTGACTCCGCCAATGACGGGGTACAAGGTTACGCGGCTAAATATGGATTCGAAGTTGAATATCGGGGCAGTCCGCAGGCCCTTATCGCCAACCAGATAGCCATACTTAAAGAGGCTGTTGCTCAGAAAGCCGATGCTGTCTGTGTTTCCTCTCTGGATGCCACCGCTCTGGACAAGACCATGAAAGATGCTATGGCGGCCGGCCTTAAAGTTGTCACCTGGGACTCGGATGTCTCGGGTGACGCCCGGACAATAATGGTTTCTCAGGGAACCCCTGAGCAGCTGGGCAGAATGCTGGTGGAAATGGGGGCTAAGAGCCTGAGCAACCGCGGCGTCAATCCCAGCCGCGATGTCATCAAATATGCCTGGCATTATTCGCAGGCCAGCGTGACCGATCAAAACTCCTGGAATGTGGCCGGCGAGAAATATATACGCGCGACTTATCCCAAATGGGTGAATGTGGCTCCGGAAAATTATTACAGCCAGCAAGATGCCGCCGTGGCTATAGAGATGGGAGAAGCTGTTTTAACCCAACATCCTGATATAGATCTTATAATATGTAATGATTCCACTTCACTTCCCGGTCAAGCCCAGGCGGCCAGAAACTTGGAACTGACAGCCAAAGATGTCACCATAACCGGTTTCGCTTCCCCCAATGCCATGCGGGAATATTGCAAGGCAGGCATAATAGAACGATGGGGATTGTGGGATTGTCAGGTGCAGGGTTCACTCGGCTGTTATATCGCCTACTATCTTGCCTTGGGCAATAAACTTAAAGTTGGCGACAGGGTTGATATTCCCGACATTGGCATTGTGGAGGTAATGCCTAACACCGTGCTTGATCCCAGGGCCTACACCGCCCAAAATTCCGGGGTGATACTTTTGCCCAACCGCACTGAATTCACCATTAATAATGTGGACAATTATGATTTCTGATTTTATACTCCGGCATAACTCTGCCCGTCCCTTAACTGTGGATTGACGGGCAGACTGAAAAATTAAAATGAGAAAATTTTGCCGATCGCGACAGTAAAAATATGGCCGCTGTTACCGCTATTGGCGATACTGTTATTGCCGGCCTGTTCTCAGGATACCGGAGCTATGCATGACGGCTATTATACAGCCGAAGCGACCGATTTCGACGATGAAGGCTGGAAACCGTTTATTACCGTATATGTATCCGATAACAGAATTGTCACCGTGGAATATAATGCCAGAGACGCCAGCGGCTTCATTAAATCCTGGGATGTGGATTACACCCGCAGGATGAGGGATGAGGCCGGCACTTACCCCAGCAAATATATCCGCGCTTATGCCGCCGCCTTGCTTGACAAACAAAATCCGGCCTGGATTAATGCCATACCAGGAGCTGAAAAATCCCATATACTGTTTAAGGCTCTGTCTGAAGCGGTTATTTCCCAGGCCATAACCGGAGACAAGAGTATTGTCTTCATTGAGTTACCCGCGAATTAGGGTCAATCCCTAACACCGCCCGATGTAACATTATTTTTGAAAATTTAGGTGAACTCTATCTATAGTCGATCCTGAAAAACATTAAGTATGCTGATATTAGAACATAATTTTTGTAAAAACGCATATTTTCCGACCGGAAATGTTTTTAAAGATCGACTATCCCGGTCGGTTTATCGAACGGGCGCTGGCTATGGCAAACCGCAATTTACTTGGCTCGCGGCCGCTTTCAAGCGGCGACTTAAACCAGCGTTCTTCCCTGAAAAAGTCATTTCCGACTTTTTCAGGGTCTACTATCTATAGATATTTATTCTATGAAAATTAAAAGTGTAACCGCTAAAATCCTGTCCGCGGCCCTGCTGATCATTGTCATATTGTCCGCCGTACTTATGTTTATCATGAACTATTTCATGAATTCCCTGACCGATACCATTATCTTGAGCATGTTGCAGCCAATGTCGAAAATAGCGGCCCAGAGTGTGGAAGGCCGCTTGCATACTCTGGTGGATGCTTTTTTTCTCATCCGCGACAATAACCGGGAGGTGTTCTGCCGGGCGTCCCTAAAGGATAAAGAGGATGTTTTGGAGCGGGCGGCTTCCGGTATTGAATTTGGATGGTTGGGCCTGTACGAAACCGACGGTTCTTTACTGGTGGGCAGTGACGAGTGTCCGCGCAATATTTCCGGGCGCGCTTTGTATTCCCTGATTACAAAAACAAACAATGCTGTCATTGAAGACACATCCATCGGCGCCAACGGTCCGGAAATTGTAATGGGAATACCTCTGACGGCGGGCGCGCACGGATGCGGCAATCCTGGGGACGATAAATCGCGGCCGGTCTTTTATCTGGTGGGGAGCTATAAATATGATTTGCTTAACGATGTATTGCGAAACATCAATATAGGCACTCACGGTACGGCTTTCATCATAAATAAAGATGAAAAACTCATTGCCCATAAGGATCTGGGCAAAGTATTCAGTATGGAATCTGTCGCCGTTGGCCTGGGTTCCAACCCCAAAATTCAGCAAATGCTGAACTTTATGCAAGCCGGACAGACCGGTTCGGCTGATATAGACAGCCTTGAAGGGCAAATGTTTGTCAGTTATTCTCCTATTCGCGGAACTCTGTGGTCTCTGGGTATCCAGGTCCCGCGTAATGATTTTATCGCCGCGGCCCAGCGCGCTATTTATGCGGGCACCATTATTACCATAATTATTATTGGGTTTTTTATAGTTATTTTAAGTATTTTTATGCATAAAATTCTTTCCCGGCCTCTGGTCGCCATCACCGATCACGCACGGAAAGTAGCCATGGGCAGATTTGAAGACAAATTCTCCGCCAATATTACCACCCGTAATGATGAAATCGGCCAGCTGGCGGCCGCGTTTATTACCATGTCCGGTTCCATTCACAGAGTCATCAATGATATAGGACATCTGACCACAGCGGCGCGTGCCGGTTCCCTGGCGGAAAGAGCCGATGAGTCCGTATATCACGGTGATTATCATCTGATTATTTCCGGCATGAACGCCACCATGGACGTCATCTGCTCACACCTTGATGCCATGCCCGGCGCTCTGATGTTATTAAATGGAGATAGACAGCCTCTCTACCTAAACCGTGCTATGCGGCAAATACTTGATAAACATCAATTAGCCGCAACCGGCCTGCTGGAGGCGATTCTGTCCGCAGACGCTTCGCCGGATTTAGCAGCTGAAGTCCAGGCCTTATTCACCCCGCAGCGTGCCGGCGACGATGCCTGCGGCGCTAATATTGACATGAGTTACGGCGACAACTACTACTGCAATTACAGTCTGAGTTTAAGGCGGGTAGACGAGGCGGCAGACGCCAATACTCTGCACACAGTCTGCGTGATGTTAATTTTAAATGATGTAACCATGCTGACTCAGGCTAAAATTGATGCGGAAGCGGCCAGCCATGCCAAAAGCGACTTCCTGGCGCGCATGAGCCATGAAATACGCACGCCCATGAACGCCATTATTGGCATGACCTCAATTGGACTGACTGCTGATGATGCGGAAGGCAAAGAATATTGTCTCGGCAAAATAGATGAGGCCTCACAGCATTTACTGGGGGTCATTAATGATATCCTTGATATGTCCAAAATAGAGGCTGACAAATTTGAACTGTCGTTCAGTGAATTTAAATTTGAAAAAATGCTGCAGCGGGTTACCGATGTCATCAAATTCCGGGCCGAGGAAAAGAAACAGAATTTTTTAATTGAAATCGACCGCAATATTCCTGTTCAAATCATTTCCGATGAACAACGGCTGGCCCAGGTAATAACTAACTTGCTTTCCAATGCGGTAAAATTCACTCCTGAGCAAGGTATGGTCAGCTTAAAAGCGATTAAGCTGGCGGAAGATGATAAAAATTGCACTATCCGGGTTGTCATTAAAGATAATGGCATTGGTATATCGGAAGAACAGCAAAAACGTCTGTTTAAATCATTTGAACAGGCGGATGGCGGTATCTCACGCAAATTCGGCGGCACCGGGCTTGGTCTGGCTATTTCCAAACGAATTGTTGAAATGATGCATGGCCGTATCTGGGTTGAATCTGAATTTAATAAAGGTTCTTCTTTTATATTCGAAATAAACGCGCAAAAAGGCGCAGAGCCTTTACCAGACCCTTCTGCTGTCAATTGGCAGGATATTCATATATTGGCCGTGGATGGCGCTCCGGAAATACTGGAACTGTTCAGAAACATACTGGAACCCTATAAAATTAGCTGCGAAACCGCCCTTGGCGGTCAAGAAGCGCTGCGAATTATAGAAGGCGGCGGCAAGCCTTTTGATGTCATTTTTGTGGACTGGCGCATGCCGGGAATGGATGGTATTGAGCTTACCCTAAAAATAATGAGTCAAACCAAAACCAAACCCTCTGTTGTTTTAATTACCGCGGCGGATTGGCATAGCATTGAAGGAAAAGCCAGAGCCGCCGGAATATCGCATTTTCTGCCCAAGCCGCTTTTCCCTTCCGCTCTGGTGGACTGCATAACTGAATGTATAACCCATCGGAAACAGGAACAGCAGCCAGCCGCGGTTAACCAAATTTCCGCCAATGACGGAATTTTCGCCGGTAAAAATATTCTGCTGGCGGAAGACGTTGACATTAACCGCCAGATAACCATGCTGCTGCTGCGGCGTACAGGCATAAAGATGGATTTCGCGGTCGACGGCGCGGATGCGCTGGATAAATTCACAGCTAACCCCACTGCTTACAATCTCATTCTCATGGATGTGCATATGCCCAATATGGATGGCTATGAGGCAACCCGCTGTATACGTTCTTCCGGCCTGCCTATGGCTGAGGCTATACCGATTATTGCCATAACCGCCAATGTTTTCCGTGAGGATATAGAACGCTGTCTTGCCGCCGGCATGAACGGCCATTTAGGTAAACCCATTAATCCTGCAGAGATGATAGAAATTCTTAAACGCTATTTATTATAGCCGATCTTATGGCCGGAGGCAGACAGTACGAGTTTGGTTTTGCGTGAAATAATCGGCTGTCAAAACCTTGTTGTGAAAAATCCGCGTCAGTGTCCGCGCAGATTCTAAACAAGACAGGGGTACAATGAATTATTCGGGAAAGCGGCAGAGGCGGTGGCGGATATCCAAAAACAGATTTTGTCAGGTTTAAAAGACAGCAAGTTTGCCTCCGGCAAAAATAGTTCCCTCAACCTTTATCAGGACGAGCCCATTCGGCCAAGCCCAGCGCAAACGGCCGCTTTCACTCCCCGCAAATATAGGGGAATGAGAAATATTGCCTACGGCATGCGCTTCACTCCCGAGGCGGAAATATTTTATGCCCAGGGAAAATTTATGGAAGATTTTGAGGACGATTTTGTCTACCGGGGAGAGTTTTCAAAATATTTTTCTACCTATCAATCCATGAACGACGCTCAGTTGCGCGGATATTTTTCCTGGCGCAGCCAAGTCAGGCGCGGTCTGGTTGAGAAAACGCTGCTCTCTTTTGCTTTTGTATACATTTATGAATTGCTTAATCAGATTGGAGTGAACAGCCCGGACGAAGGCTATCACCGGCTGAAAGATTTCTGGCTGACCTATAGAGATATGGACGCTAAAATTAACGGATATGTCAAATTATGGCTCCAGGATTATGTCGTTTACAACAATCTCGACAAATCTCTGCTTAATGATTGCTCCCGGGCACACGCTGACAGCGGCATATTGAGCCTGTTTAACTATAAATCCCACAGCGCCCAAGAAGTATTTGTCCAGTTAAACTCCCTGTCTTCCTATAATCTGCAAAAATCCAAATTTTTTAAACACTATCCCGATGATGTTGAAAATGTTGTTTACCGTGTTTTTTCCACGCTTTCAGATAACTTCCGCCAGAGCCGCCGGGGCTTCGGACCTAAGCTTTTTGGCCGGATTTGTATCACTCCCTACCACATGTTCCAGTCCGCCGTATTTTATCACCGGGCAACGCGAAAAAAATTTAGTTATGAGATCAATGACCTTTACCGCTACCGTTACCAAAACGGCAGATGGAGCTGCGAAAGATTATTTTGTTATGGATCCAAGAACACGCAAATCGGAGAGTTGTTACGTGCCATTGATTTTCTGATGCGCCGGAAATACAATTTTAAATCCAGACTAACCGCAGGCAAACTGCCGGAACTGTTTCAAGATATAATCAAGCAGGAAATAGACGGCCATATGGCGGGCAAAAGACTGGCCGCGGCGGCGGCAATTGAAGTTGATGTTTCCCGGCTGCAGGATATAAGAAAGGCCGCTCTTAACATACAGAACCGGTTAACGGTTGAAGAAACTGAAGCCATGAATGGACCGGCGGCAGCCCAAGCTGACCGGGAAGATCCGGCCGGCTTAAATGATCTCCAATACCAGTTCCTGCACTGTCTGTTATATGGCGGAGAATATGATGATCTGCTCCGGGCCCGCGGCCTGCTGCCGTCAGTGCTGATTGACGCCATCAACGAAAATTTGCTGGCCGTATTCGATGATACGGTAATCATTTATGAAAATGACCGGCCGGCAGTACTCGCTGATTATGAGGATGCTCTGAAAAAAATGGTGACGCAATGAAAATACCCAGGAGAATAGCGGCGGCAATTATAAATTCCTTAAAAGGCGGAGTTGTGCCCAGAATCGGCCTGCCCTATATAACCGTTGGCCGGGAAACGGAGATTGAAGCCCTTTTGCACGATATAGATATTATTGCCGACGGAGGCGCGTCTTTTCGTTTTATTGCCGGCAAATACGGCAGCGGCAAAAGTTTTCTTCTGCAAGCGATCAGGAATTATGCCATGGATAAAAATTTCGTGGTGGCGGACGCGGATCTGTCTCCCGAAAGACGCCTGCAGGGAAGCAAAGGGCAAGGGCTGGCCACTTACAAAGAACTCAGCCGCAATTTGTCCAGCAAAACCAGACCCGAAGGCGGCGCGCTCACTCTTATTCTGGACCGTTGGATAAACGGTATACAGAACGAAACGGCGGCGGAAAGCGGTCTTACTGTTACTGACAGCGTTTTCAGTAAATTGGTGGAGAAAAAAATCCATGAAGTGATCAACTCTTTGCGTGAAATGGTGCATGGCTTTGATTTTGCCCGGCTGTTGACCATATATTACCGATCATACATTGAGGGCAATGATGAGAACAGAGTCAAAGTCGCCAAATGGTTTCGCGGCGAGTATGTGAACAAAAGCGAAGCCAAAGCCGAACTGGGAGTTAACATTATTATCAGCGACGACGACTGGTATGAGTATATAAAACTACTGGCCCTGTTTCTTCGCCGGGCGGGATACAGCGGACTGATAATCCTTATTGATGAGCTGGTAAATATCTACAAAATACCCCACAGTATCACCCGGCAGTACAATTACGAAAAAATCCTCACCATGTACAACGACACCCTGCAGGGGAAAGCCGGATATCTGGGCATTATCATGTGCGCTACCCCGCAATGTATAGAAGACAGCAGGCGCGGCCTTTTCAGTTATGAGGCCCTGCAATCCAGGTTGGCCAGAGGGAAATTCAGCCACGAGGGGGCCAAAGATATTTTAGCTCCTATTATCAGGCTGTCGCCGCTCAGTTATGAAGAGATGCTGGTGATGATTGAAAAGCTGGCCGCCATCCACGCCGGCCTGTTTGACTACGAGCAGACTCTCGGCCAGGAAGACATGATAGAATTCATTAAAATTGAATTCAGCCGTATCGGCGCGGGCAGCCATATTACCCCCCGTGAGGTAATCCGCGATTTTATCGAGTTATTGAATATTGTGCATCAAAATCCCCAAATCAGTGCTTCAGAGGTATTGAGCCGAAATACTTTTGCCTATGCCAAGCCGGAAACAGACAGTCAGGCGGCGGTGGAAAAAGAGTTTGCGGAATTTGAAATTTAATTCTCTCTTGGGATAAATGATGAACATTTTCGACCGTTACGCGCCTTTTATCCAGGACTTTATTTACCAGAACAATTGGGAATCACTGCGCGCCATTCAGGTGGCGGCCGGTGACGCGATTTTTAACAATGATTCCCATGTCCTGCTCTCGGCCGCCACTGCTTCGGGGAAAACGGAGGCGGCCTTTTTCCCTATTCTGACCCTGTTCAGCCAGGACCGGCCGCAATCGGTGGGCGCCATCTATATCGGCCCTCTGAAAGCCTTGATCAATGATCAATTCACGCGGCTTAACGATTTATGCCGGGAAGCGCATATTCCTGTCTGGCACTGGCACGGCGATGTCAGTCAGGCCCACAAAAACAAACTCCTGAAAAATCCCTCCGGCATTCTGCAGATCACCCCTGAATCGCTGGAAGCCCTGCTGCTGCGCAAACATTCCCATATTGCCCGGCTGTTCGGCGACTTGCGCTTTATTGTCATTGATGAAGTCCACTCTCTGCTGCGCGGCGATCGCGGCGGCCAGACTTTATGCCTGCTGGAAAGGCTTTCGCGGCTGGCCGGGGTAAATCCGCGCCGCATCGGCCTTTCGGCCACGATTGGCGATCCCCAGGGCACAGGCAGATTCCTGGCCGCGGGCACCGACAAAACCACCCTTATCCCTGAGATTGCCGGTCAGAATATCCGCTGGCGGCTTTCCATGGAACATTTTTATATCCGGGGAGAGCAGTCAGCCGAGGGCAAGGAAATCGGAGAGGCCTTGCCGGCGCTGGATATGAAAACAGATAGCGCGCCTAAAAACGCTGACCCGGGAATAGGTTATATTTTTGAACACAGCCGAGGGAAAAAATGTCTGATATTCGCCAATTCCCGGGAAGAATGCGAAGCAGTCACCACCACCCTGCGCCAATATTGCGAAGCCAGACGGGAGGCTGACCGTTTTTTAATTCATCACGGCAACCTGTCAGCGGCTTACAGGGAGACCGCGGAAGCGGTAATGAAAGATGACGAGCAATATCAGACAACCGTCACCACCGCCACCCTGGAGCTGGGAATTGATATTGGACGGTTGGAGCGCGCTTTCCAGATAGACGCTCCTTTTACCGTATCTTCATTTCTGCAGCGGATGGGCCGCACCGGCAGACGGGAACTGCCGCCCGAGATGTGGTTTGTTATGCGGGAGGAGCAGCCGGAGGCTAGGGCAATGCTGCCTCTGACTGTTCCCTGGGGCTTGCTGCAGGGAATCGCCCTAGTGCAGCTTTACACGGAACAACGCTGGGTTGAGCCGCCTAAACTGGACCGGCTGCCTTTCAGCCTTCTCTATCACCAGACCATGTGTACTCTGGCTTCCTGTGGGGAGATGACGCCCGCGGAACTGGCGTCCAGAGTGCTGTCACTGAGCTGTTTTCATAAAATTACTCAGGATGATTATAAAATTCTGCTGAGACATCTCCTGACCAGTGAACATATTCAAAAAACTGAAGAAGGCGGACTCATCGTGGGTCTGGCGGGAGAAAGACAGATTAATTCATTCAAATTTTATGCCGTGTTCAAAGAAAACGAAGAATACACCGTGCGCACTGAATCCCAGGAATTGGGCACCATTGTATCCCCTCCCCCCATCGGGGAAAAAATAGCCCTGGCCGGACACGTATGGATAGTGGAGGAGATCGATTACAAGCGCCATCTGGTGTATTGCCAACAGGTCAAGGGCAAAGTCCCGGCCTATTTCGGCCTCTGTCCCGGTGACATAAACAGCAGGATCCTTGAAAAAATGCGCCATATCCTGATACAGGACACGGTTTATCCCTACCTGATGAAGAATGCCCTGGTCAGACTTAAAGAGGCCAGACACACGGCCCTGGCTTCAGGAATGACGGAAAGACCGCTTATCCGCTTGGGCGGCGATATGTGGTGTCTGTTCCCCTGGCTGGGGACTTACGCCTTCCTGGCGCTGGAACGGTTTATTAAAATCAAATGCGCGCCTCTGTTGGGACTGTCCGCCCTGGACTGCTCAAGGCCGTATTTTATGCAATTTAAAATGAAAGCCACAGGGGAAGAGTTTCTTGAAGTTTTGAACGCCACCGCCCAACAGCCGTTTGACCCGATGGAATTGATATATAAGGGTGAAGTGCCCCTGTTTGAAAAATACGATGAATTTCTGCCCGCGGAACTGGTAAAAAAAGGATTTGCCCACGGCATTCTAGGCCTTGAGGAGATGAAACTCCGCATTCTAGCCTGGGATAAAGAAAGATGACAGGTCAGCACCTTCCAATTTAAGTAGTTTTGTCTTTACATCAATTCCCCCGGCGTATCCCGTCAAACTACCGTTAGAGCCGACAACCCGGTGACAGGGGATTATGATTGAAATAGGATTGTGTCCAACTGCCCCGCCCACTGCTCGGCTTGACATACTTTTTTTATCCATTTTTAGGGCCATTTTCTTTGCAATGTCGCCATAGGTGACAAGCTCGCCGTATGGTATTTTGCATAAAATTTTCCATACATCCTGCCGGAAATCTCCGCCTATAGGAGCTAACGGCAATTCGGAAACAGAGGGCTTTTCCCCGGCAAAATATCTGTCCAGCCATTTTTTTACAATGCCGAAAACCGGCATGTCATCTTTTTCCGTCATGGTCTCGGGTATGGTATTGCCATGATATTTTTGCCTTTCCAGCCAAAGGCCGACAAGACTGTCACCGTCACATGCCAATGTAATCAAGCCCAGGGGCGACCGGTAAGCCGTTGAATAATACATTTCAATTCTCCTTAATTTTCTCCGCAGGCAGTGAGTTACATAGATTTACGGTTGCGTAGCTGCGCCACGGCCGCCATGCTTCCGCCATTTTGAGCAGTTCATTTGATGTATGGGGCTTAAGCCTCTTTTTCACGCCAGCGTCTGTTTCAAGAAAAGCGTCAGGCCAGTCAATTGTACGCGTTGCGGGTATCATTGTCACGGAGTTTATGCGCGAACTCGAATTCCGTGTGCTGCCAAAGCATACACTTACTTGCTTGTGAGGTTGTGAGGTTGTGAGGTTGTGAGGTTGTTTTGTGCGCTTGCTGTTGGCTTGACGGCAATGCCCCCAACACGGACCGCTTGGGGCGGAGTTGTTAAACGATGCCTCTCCGGGGTATATTTAGTCGTTGGACTCAACTTCTTGGAGCGGGAAACGGGATTTGAACCCGCGACTTCAACCTTGGCAAGGTTGCACTCTACCACTGAGTTATTCCCGCACATTTTCTATCGTGTAAATATTTTAGCTAATAACCTTATCTTGTCAAGCAAAAAATTATACGACCGTCAAAATAATCGCCCAATCAGATTAAGGTAAGCTTATTATTCAACGCAGTTTGGGATCCAAGGCATCTCTTATCCCCTCACCCAGGAGATTATAAGAAAGCACGGTAAGCAAAATAGCCAAGCCTGGAAATACTGACAGCCACCAGGCTATTTCCAGATTATCCTTGCTCTGGCGTAAAATATTGCCCCAGGATGCTTCTGGGGGCTGTACGCCCAGTCCCAGAAAAGAAAGGCCGCTTTCCAATAAAATAGCCCCGGCCACGCCCAAAGTAGCGGCCACCAGCACCGGGGCAATAGCGTTGGGCAACAAATGACGTACAATAATGCGCATGTTGCCGGCTCCCAGACTGCGGGCGGCCAGGACATATTCTCTATGTTTCAAGGTTAGAAATTCGGCCCGCACCAAACGGGCTACCCCCATCCAGCTGGTGAGGCCAATTATTATCATAATGTTAATAATGCTGGGATCTAACAGAGCGATAACCGCCAAAATTAGAAAAAAAGCGGGGAAACAGAGCATGAGATCTGTAAAGCGCATAATAAGGCTCTCCACCCAGCGGCCGTAATAACCGGCTATCGCGCCTAAAATGACCCCTAACAGAGTGGATATACCCGCAGCCACCAATCCAACCTCCAGGCTGACTCTGGCGCCGTAAAGCATCCGGCTCAATAGATCCCGGCCGGTATCGTCTGTTCCCAGAGGATATTGCCAGGAGGGAGGCAAAAGAACCGCATCGGCATTGGGCAGATTGGGCGGATAAGGAGCTAAAAGGGGCGCCAGAAAAGCTGTCAGCATGAGCAAAATAACTCCGTACAGGCCGATCATGGCCAGACGGTTCCGGCGCAAGGCTTGATAAAAGCTACTCTCCATATTATCGCCCTTCCCGGCGCACTCTGGGATCTGCCAGGGCATAGCCGATATCGGCCAGCAAATTACCCAGCAGAGTCAGCCCCGCTCCCAGCACCAGGCAACCCATAATCAGCGGATAATCGCGAGCCATGACTCCATCGTAAAATAATTTTCCCATTCCGGGAATGGCAAACACCGACTCGAAAATTACCGAGCCGCCGATAAGGCCGGGTACGCTCAGACCTAAAATGGTGATTACCGGCATCAAGGCATTGCGTAAGGCGTGCCGGCAGATCACCGCTCTCTCGCGCAGCCCCTTGGCCCGGGCGGTGGTTATATAATCCTGGGCTATAACTTCCAGCATATTGGAACGCATATAGCGGCTCAGGCCGGCCAGGGAGACAAAAGAAGACAGCAAGACCGGCAGAAAGAGATGACTGGCATAATCAGCCGCTTTCCCTCCCCAACTCAAGGCGTCATGATTCATGGCCTGAATACCGCTGATGGGCAGCCAGCCCAAATGGACGCCAAACAGCATCATGGCCAGCAGAGCCAGCCAGAAGGTAGGCGCGGCAAAACCTATGAACACAAAAATAGTAATGCCTTTATCAAGCCAGGAACCGCGATGAACCGCGCTGTAAACGCCCAAGGGCAAGGCCACCAGGAAGGTCAAAAGCAGGCTCAACACATTGATACTCACCGTAATGGGCAGGCGCTCGACAATTTTATCCCAGACAGGCCGTCCGTCCGGTGCGAAACTCTGGCCAAAATCCAGGGCCGCCAGGTTTTTTAACCAGTTCCAATATTGTTCCAGAACAGGTTTATCCAGGCCGTAAAATTTATGCAGCCGCTCCCGGGCCAAATCGCTGACTTGCGGGTTCATATCCACCATCAGGTCCGAGGGTGAGCCAGGGGCCAATTGGATAACCGCGAAACTGACCAGGGTAATACCCAAAAGCATAGGCAGCATCATAAGCAGGCGTTTGCACAGATACAGAATCATTATTTTCAGCGTTCCATAAAAATATAAGGGCGCATCTGCTGTTCTTGAGGAACGTGCCAACGGATAAAATTATGACTTATACCGGAGCTGGTCTCCTCTATGCCCTGAAAACGGCGGTGGACAATGGGCAGGGCCTGGGGCAGGTAAAGGAAAGTATAAGGCTGATCCCGGGCAATGATCTCCTGAATGCGGTCATGCAGAACCTTGCGCTCGGTTTGTTCCAGCACCTTGAGTTCCTGTTCCAGCAGAGCGTCCAGTTCCTGGCTGGCATAGCCGGTAATATTGAGTTTACCGGGGTCCCGGTTGCTGGAATGGAATACCGAATAAAGGCTGGGGCTGGGGTCGGGAGGAATAGTCCAACCCAGCAGCACCGCGTCAAAACGTCTCTGGTTGACGAATTCCTGCAGAAAAGAAGTCCATTCAATCACACGCAGATCCACTTTTATTCCCACCTGGGCCAAACGGTATTGGATGAATACCCCGGCATTTTGCCGGGAAGTATTGCCTTGATTGGTGATCAGCACAAAATCGAAAGGATCGCCGCCGGCATTGCGCAGGCGTCCGTCCGGGGCCAGTTCCCATCCGGCTTCCTTGAATAATTGCAAAGCTTTTTGCGGATCATATTCATAGCGGGGCACATTGGGGTTATACCAATAAGTGCCCGGCTTCAACGGCCCGGTGGCTTCCTGGCCCATGCCCAGAAGTACCCCTTTTATGATTTCCCGGCGGTCTATGGCATGGCTCATTGCCCGGCGGATCCGTATATCCTGAAAGCGGGGATCGCGCATATTCCAGCCGATGAAACTGTAGGAAGAACTCAGGTATTTATATTTATTGAAATTATTTTGGAAAAATTCACTGTTGGCCTGACGTTGGTACTGCACCGGGGTCAGAGTACTCCAGTCCAGCCCCAAAGCCGAAAGTTCCATAAAAATAGTAGCCAGATCCGGGATAATCCGATAGACTACCGCATCCAGGCAGGGCCGTCCCTCAAAATAATCGCGGTTGTAAGACAAAGTAAGGCTCTCTCCGGGGTTCCATTGCCGGAACAGGTAAGGTCCGGTGCCGACAGGATGGCGGGAAAGCGGACTCTGGCGCGGATCCTGGCCTTCCAGGAGATGGCGGGGCATTTGCGGCAGCGTCCATGAGGCCAGTCCGGGAGCGTAAGGAGCCGCATAGCGTACCTGAAAAGTATAGTCATCCAGCACTTCAGCCTCTGCAACCTGCTCATAATCATAGGAATAGCCAGTGGGAGTCGCCGGATCAACCATAAACCGCCAGTTGAACAAAGCATCGTGGGCGGTATAGGGCTGCCCGTCATGAAAGCGGACGTTTTGACGCAGATAAAAAGTGATGGTCAGGTTGTCCTCGCTGATGCGCCAGCTCTGGGCCAAATCTCCCACCAAAGACAAATCCTTATCGTATTTTAAGAGGCCGTTGTAGCAAAACGCGCTCATTTCATGGCTGGCGGTGTCGGAAGTGATCATGGGGATCATGCTGGTGGCATCGCCAATGGTGGCTATTACAACAGTATCGCCGGTGGCCGGGCAGTCTCCGGCCCCTCCGGCAGTAGTTACAGACAGCAGAATGAAACTTCCGCAAATTGCCGTCCGGATTCGCGTGCGGATAGCGGCGCCAATCATCTAAACTATGGCCTGGACAAATTTTTCCGGATCAAAAGGTTCGAGGGCTTCCAGATTTTCCCCCCAACCGGCAAAGTAAACCGGCAAATTAAGTTCGGCGCTCAAAGCCAGAACTATCCCGCCTTTGGCGCTGCTGTCCAGTTTGGTAAGAATAAGACCGCTTAAGGGGGTGGCCTGATGAAACATGCGGGCCTGATTAAGCGCGTTCTGGCCCACCGTGGCATCCAAAACCAGCAATACCTGATGAGGGGCTCCGCTAAAGCGCTTATCCAACACCCGCCGCATCTTTTTCAATTCCTCCATCAAATTGACTTTTGTATGCAACCGCCCTGCCGTATCCAGCAACATCAGATCGCAATTCTCCTGAATCGCGCTGTCCAGAGCGGCAAAAGCCACGGAAGAAGGATCGCTTCCGCCGGCTTTAGCAACCACCGGGCAGCCAATGCGCTGACCCCAGACAAGCAACTGTTCACTGGCCGCGGCCCGGAACGTATCCCCAGCGCCCAAAATTACATTCAGGCCCTGATTTTTAAACCGCCAGGCCAGTTTGGCAATACTGGTAGTTTTACCCACCCCGTTGACCCCCACTATCATAATAACAAAGGGTTTTATATTATGATCGAATTGGAAGATCCGGCCCGGTTTGAGGATAGCCAGCATTTCCTGCCGCAAAATGTCCCGCAGCCCTTTTATATCCTCAGCTTCACCCCGCCTGGCCTTAAGACGTCCGGTCAGCAAAGCGGCCGTGGGGGCGCCGATATCAGAGCTGATTAATATTTCCTCCAATTCATCCAGAACAGTTTCATCCATCCGGCCCGCTATCATATTATTCAGACAGGAAGTTATGACCATTCTGGTGCGGTTAAGTCCGCCGGCAAGCTTATTCCAGAGAGCAGACATCAAGCCGCTACCACCAGCGAGCCGGCAACGTGATCTTCACTTTCTTCAGAGGCTTCACCAACAGTAACGGCCAACATTTTGCTGACTCCTTTTTCCTGCATGGTCACTCCATAAAGCATATCCACCATTTCCATGGTGCGGCGATTGTGGGTTATCATCAAAATCTGGGAATGTTCGGTCAACTGACGCAACAACGCCTGGAAACGATCCACATTGGCTTCGTCCAAAGGCGCGTCCACTTCATCCAGAATACAAAACGGCGCCGGTCTGATCAAAAATAAAGCAAAAAGCACAGCTATGGCGCTAAGGGCCTTTTCTCCGCCACTCATGGCCTCCAGATTTTTGACTCTTTTACCTGGAAGCTCCACCAGGATATCCAGACCGGCTTCCAACGGATCCGTGTCCTCATGTAAAACAAGCCGGGCCGAACCTCCGCCCATCAGAACCGGGAAAACCAGACTCAATTGCTGATTGACTTCATCCATGGTCGTCAGGAACAGGCTGCGGCTGCGCTGGTTGATGTCGCGCACCGCTTTGTGAATATCGGCCAGAGCCTTCTCCACATCATCCTTTTGCGTCAGCAGTAATTCTCTGTTTTCCCTCAAGGCTTCGAAGTCATTGATGGCTTCCAGATTCACCGGCCCCAGACGGTTAAATTGCCCCCGCAATTTCTGCAAATCCTCTTTGGCCTGGCTGAGACTGAAATCAGTGCCGGCGGGCAAATTTTCTTCATGGCACAAGCGCAGATCGAGCAGACAGCGTTCTTCAATCTGCTGACAGAGATTTTGCTGACTCATTTCCAATTGGCTGATATGTGATCTAATTTTTTGTAATTCCATCTCTGCCGCCTTCTGCCGGGTCTGGAGTTGATGCACCTCCCCGTCCAGAAGCTGTTTATTGGTCATGAGTTCCTCGTGACGGTTATTCAATTGCCGGTGACTGTCGTCAAGCAACGCGGACTGGGCATACAAATCTTCTAAAAATTCCCGGCATTCCTGACAGCGCCCAGTGAGGGTTTGCTGCATTTTCCCGGAGTCGGACAGATGCCGGCCCAGAGAGGCCATCTGTTCCCTATTCTCTTCAAGTTCATTTTGTAAACGGATATTATCCCTGTCGGCATTATCAAGTTGATTTTGCGAATTATTAAGTTCCACCCGGGTATCCAGATCCCGCTTGCGGGCGGTTTCCAATTTTTCCCGATCGAAAATTATCTTCTCTTCGACAGAGCGCAACCGAAGCTCGGTATCCGCACGTTTTTTCTCCAATTCCAGCAACAGGCCGTTGAGTCCGGCCATCTCCGCCTCATATCTGCCAAGTTCTTCCTGATTATAATCTCTGGACATTATAATGGAGTCAAGATCTCTGCGTTTTTGCCCGGCGCTTTCCCTGGTTATAATGAGTTCCCGTTCCCGGTCGCGCAAACAGCGCTCCTGTTCCTGATAGGCCTGACGCTGATTTAAAAAATCATTTTCCAATTCAGCCAGATCTGCTTCAGCCTGCCGGCGGGCTTGCGCGGCCTCTTCCCAGATCAATCTGGCTTCTTCCCTGGCAGCGGCCAGACTGTGCAACTGTGTACGGCGACTGAGCAATGCCCCCATATTGCCCTGGCCTAAAGAAGCGGCGCCGGGGCGGTCCAGACGCTCGCCTTTGGCGCCCACCACAATTTGACCAGGAGCAAGCGCGGCCTGCCAGATATCGCTTCCCTGCCATTGCCCGGCTCCGGCCCATAAATGGGCCAGCATTTCAAACCCAGGCTCCGGGTTCACCATTTTTCCCAAAGGATTGCTGCCGGCAGGATAACTGACAGCCTGATCTTGCAAATCCCCCAGAATTATCACCCTGACCCGGCCGTAATTTTTATCTTCCAACCATTTACTCAAACGTAAAACCTGCTCATAATCCGCCAGCATGAGGGCCTGCAAATCCGCGCCAAGCGCTGCCTCCACCATAGCTTCGCAACCGGGAACAACATTCAATTTCTCCGCCACCACCCCCAGGGGAGTGAAGGGAAGACTGTCTTTCCCCTGCAGAATTTTACGTACCGCAACCTGTGCCCAATCGTATGAGGCCAGAGAAGTTTCTTTCGCCTCATATTCGATGGCCAATTGCTGATGTTTACGGTTAAAGTCCTGTTCTTCGCGGCGCAAACGGTTAAGCTGGCGGCTATCCTCTTCTTTAGCGCCGGCCAGACCGGTTATCATCCTTTCGCTGTCTTTCAGGCGTTCTCTGGCCATCTCCATACGGGATTCATCGGCGGCCAGAGAATTTTCCAAAACGGCTATGTCCTCTTCCAAACGGCGCGCCCGGCTGGACTGCTGTTCTTCCTGACGCTTAAGGTTGCCGGTATTCTGCTCCAGATCAGCCAGCCGGTTGCGGGTCTGAACTTCCCGGCTCAAACTGTCGCGCAAATTATCTTTACAGCGATCAAGCGCGCTTTGACTCTCCCATGTCTCTTTTTCCGCCGCCTGCAATTGAGCAACGGCTTCCCGGCTGTGGGTCAGGGCTTTTTCTTGCCAACCCTTGGCTTCCTCCCAAAGGCTGGCGGCCTGACGCCAGTCTTCCTCCATAGCGGCTATCTTTTCCCGCAATCTGGTTTCTTCCCGGCTCATCTGACTTTTTTGGCTGGCGTAATCATTAATACGCTGTTCCAATTGCCGCAGTTCACCCTCATATTTTCCAATGGCTTCCCGATTATCGCCGCGCTTGGCGCCCAGGAGCGCCAGTTCCCGCTCCAAATCAACCAGTTCAAGCCCCAAAGTTTTTTGCGCAAGTTCCTGTTTATCAATTTGCTGGCCCAAACCAAGGGCGTCCCAGTGCTTTTGTTCCAATTCCTGGCCCAGAACATTCAGCCGCTGTTTTTGCTGCTGAAATTCAAAGCTGGCCGCCTGCATGTCCAAGGTCCGAATTCTATTTTTAAGATCTTGATATGCCAAAGCTTTTTTGGATTGATGAGCCAAATGCTCCATTTGTTTACTTAAATCAGCCAGCCGGTTATCCACTATTTTAAGATTTACCTCCGCCTCTTCCACTTTGCTCTGGCTGATTTGTTTTTGATTTTTAAGTCTGGTTATGCCCGCCGCCTCTTCCAGCCACAAGCGCCTGGTTTCAGGCCTGGCCTCAATAAAAGCAGCCACTTTACCCTGTTCAATAATAGCATAGGCCCGATTCCCCAGACCGGTATCCATAAGAAGCTGCTGAATATCTTTTAACCGGCAGGCATGTTTGTTAATCAGGTATTCGCTGTCACCGGACCGGAAGAGGCGCCTGGTAATCATTATCTCCTGCAGATCCGCGAATTGCGGGGAGGTGACGGTGCCTTGATTTTCAAAGACAATGGATACTTCGGCCATACTGATGGGCCGGCGCTGTTCGGAGCCGTTAAAAATAACATCTTCCATGCTCTTGCCGCGTAAAGTGCGCACCGACTGTTCGCCTAGCACCCAACGCACCGCATCCACAACATTGGATTTACCGCAGCCATTCGGCCCCACTACCGCGCTGAGGCTGGAGGAAAAGTCCAATAAGGTGCGTTCGGCAAAAGATTTAAATCCCGTAATTTCCAGGCGCTTAACCCGCATGTGCTTTCACCTTTAAAAACAAATATAGTTCACTAATAAATACCAAACCGTTCGGGTAAAGTCAAGTTTGACTACAATATTAAGCGATAAAAACATATTCACAACAAGATATTGCGTTATTGTAAAAGGGCCGGGCCAAAGGCGGATTAAAAAATGTACACTGAAACAGGATCGAATGGGTACAGATGGCTTTACGCCTGGGGTCAGCAAAGCATCGGGCAGCCCTGGATAACAAACTTATTGCATTATCCGCAACATGGAGAAGCAACCCGCCGCCACTCGAAAGTGATGGCCTGAGCGCTGAAAACAGCTTCAACTCTGCGGCCTTTTAACCCTTTGAATTTGATCGGATTGGATATACAATTTGTCATGACGGCCCTTTTGTTAGATTTTGATGTAAGCAATTAAAATCTATCATAAAACTATATACAAATGTCTCGAGAAGGGAGATTCCGGTTCCGTACCCGCCGCATAGCATGCGGCAAAAATACGGTCTGCTCCTTGCGAGCGATACAGTATAGAAAACTTTATGAAAACAGCACCCAAGCAAGAAATTCCCATGTCTTCCATACCATCGTATTTTACTGACGAAATTACTTTTGACATCTTGGCGGCATGGGCGGGTGAAGCCGTGTTCCAACGCGGACGCGCCTACCAGAAAGCCGGAAAAGTTCGCAATATTGCTCTTGCTTCTGAGGACAGGTTGCTGGCGACCGTTGATGGAACAAGAAAATATGCCACCCTGCTCTTCCGGGAAACCGGCGGGAAATTGGCATCTCTCTGCACCTGTCCCTACGGGCCATGCTGCAAACATGCGGTTGCCCTGGCTTGTGCCTGCCTGGCCCTCTCCGCCGAAAAACAGGATATCCCTCTTGCCTCTGACAATGACAACCGCCTGCTCGATTTGGATATAACCTTTCCAGATGAAACGACCCAGGCAGGAGGCGTTTCTTCCCCGCAAGCATTGGAAGCGGCACTCAAAACATTCTCCAAAAAGCAACTGATTGCCCTTGTTCTCCAGGCGGTACACCTTGTCCCTGAAGTGGCCGCCTTGTGCCTCGACAAAACAGAACCACAACAAAAAAACGCCCTTGCCATGGTGAAAGACGCGCGCAAAGCCATGCGCAAGGCATTGGAAGCGCCGGACTGGGATGATTATTACCGTGGAACCCCTGATTATGA
>JAIRYI010000029.1 GCA_031267815.1 Desulfarculales bacterium
CTGGCCTCTGTCCCCTCTGGCGTCAACTCCTTATATATTTTAATTGATTGGGATTGTGCTGTTTTGATTGTCTGAGTTTTTGCAAAATCAAACTGCCGCGCCTGTTCCCGGCTGACCACCAGATATAGGCAGCCGACATTCACCAGCCAATCCAAAGTTGCCTGAGTGGCAATACCTCTGTCCATAATGACCAGGGCATTGTTGGCAGCGCCAAGTTTTTCCAGCATGTGCTGCACAGTATGCGATTCGGCTGCGTTGCCGTCAAATATTTGGGCGCGCTTGACAAATTTAAATTAACTTAAATCTCCTTGCAGTCGATCATGAAAAATATTCAATATACTGATATTACAATATAATTTTTACAAAACCGCGTATTTTAGCGGCCGCTTTCAAGCGGCGATTGAAGCTAAGCGTTTTTCCCTGACAAAGTTGTCTTCGACTTTTTAAGGTTCTACAACGCGGCCTTATTTAAGTTTGTCATTTCGGCAACAGAGCCGGGGTTGATTTATCTGGAATCGTTTATATATTACTATACATTTTTCGGCAAGGAAAGCTTTGGGAGAGCATTGGCAGAAAAATCCGCATTAAGGGAATGGGTTGACACGGACGGGGAAGGGCGGATATACTTGGGACTTAATAAAACGGGACGTATCGTTATTATTCAGCCGAGAACGGTCTCTTAAAGAAATATTTAATTATGAGGATTATTCAGGTGAGGTTAAAAACTGTTTCCACTCTAATGCTGTTGGGCATGGCCTCTTTGTTTTGCGCTTGCGACAGACCGGATCAGGTCGCTCCTCCGCCCCCCACGGTCAAAGTTTTTAAAGTGGATCAGGCCGATGTGCCTTGGAGTCCTGAATTCATCGGCCAGACCGCCGGGTCTCTGGAAGTTGAAATAAGAGGGCGGGTAGGCGGAATTTTAGAGAAACGGATGTATACGGAAGGCGCTTTTGTAAAAGCCGGAACCGATTTGTTCCTGATCGATCAGGAGCCTTATGACATCGCTCTGCAGAGAGCGCGGGCAGTTCTGGCCCAGGCGGAAGCCGAACGGGAGCGCACCCAGTTGGATAATGCCCGTTTTTCCCGTCTGTTCGCGGAAAAAGCGGCCAGCGAGAAAGACCGGGATGACGCGTTAATGGCATATAAAGCCACATTGGCTAATGAACAACTGGCCAGAGCCCAAGTGCGCGAAGCCAGAATGAATTTGGGCTATACCAAAGTGACGGCGCCCATAGACGGCATTGTGAGCAAGGAAAATTATTCGGTGGGCACTCTGATAACCGCCAACAACAGTCTGCTTACCACCATGGTGCAGGTTAATCCTTTAAATGTCAATTTTTCCTTCCCCAGTTTGCAGTATTATGAAATTCGCCGGATGGTGGATGAAGGCCTCCTGGATTTACCCGGGGGAAAATTCCAAGCCCAACTTATTAAACGCTCAGGAGAAGTATTTCCCGGTTCAGGCCGCATAATTTTCGTGGACAGCAAAGAAGATCCTCAAACCGCCACCATCAGGGCGAAAATTGAAGTCGATAATCCGGACAACGGCCTGTCTCCGGGCCAATATGTACGCATCAAGCTCGACGGCGGAGTTTTGCGGCGCATTATGCTCATCCCTCAGCAGGCGCTTGTCAACAGCGAGAGCGGCTATTCAGTGTATGTAGTGAACAGAGACGGCAAAGCTGAATTGCGCAATATTAAATTAGGCTATACCTTTGACAGCCAGCGTCAGGTCATTTCCGGGCTTGAGCCTGGAGAAATAATCGTCACCGAGGGAATGATCAAGGTGCATCCCGGCCTGCAGCTTAAAATAAGCAACGAAGAAGCAGTATCATCTCTTTCCGTCAACTCTCCCAACTCCGGTGATTAAAATATGTTTTCCAAATTTTTCATTAAGCGCCCCATCTTCGCCACGGTTGCTTCCCTAGTTATTATTTTAAGCGGCGCGCTTTGTATTTTCATCCTGCCGGTGGCCCAATATCCTGATCTTCTGCCCCCGTCAGTGGTGGTGATCGCCGACTACCGGGGCGCCAGCGCCGAAGTCATCTCGGAAGGGGTGGCCGCGCCGCTGGAAACGGCCATTAACGGGGTGGATGACATGATTTACATGAGTTCCAACAGCGACAGCACCGGCAACATGGTTATAAATGTATATTTCGCCATTGGCACTGACCCCAATCAGGCTCTTATCAATGTCAGCAACCGGGTGCAGGGAGTTCTGGCCACTCTGCCTGACGCGGTGCGCCGCACAGGGGTCAGGGTAGTCAAACGTTCCACAACTATTTTGGAAGTTTTGACTCTGAGTTCTCCGGGAGGGCAGATGGATCCCACTGAAATCAATAACTATGCCCTGATGAATATTGTGGACGATTTGAAACGCATTCCCGGCGTAGGAGACGCCATTATTGTGGGTTCCAAAGATTATTCCATGCGCATTTGGGTAAAACCTGACCGTATGGCGCAGTTGGATATTACCGTGGATGACATAGTGGCGGCGGTAAGCGCCCAGAATGAACAATTCGCGGCCGGCAAAATCGGCCAGTCTCCGGTGGACAGGGATAACAGCAATATATATTCTCTGATTGTGCGCGGACGTCTCAATGAGCCGGAAGAATTCGGCAGTATAATTTTGCGCGCCAATCCTGACGGCAGCGCCTTGCACTTAAGAGATGTGGCCAATATCGAGCTGGGCGCCAAAATGTACGAGTTCAGCGGCAGAGACAATAATGTTCCCACTATTCCTATTTTGATCAATTTGTCTTCCGGGGCCAACGCCCTCTCAACCGCCGACGCGGTCAAAGCCACAATAGAGCGGCTGGCGCAGCATTTCCCCAATGACCTCAGATACCGAGTGGCTTATGACACCACTACCTTTGTGCGCATTTCCATTCAGGAAGTGGTGAAAACTCTGCTTGAGGCTATGGCGCTGGTTTTTCTGGTGGTTTTTTTATTTTTAAAAAGCCTGCGGGCTACTTTAATTCCCTGTCTGGCCGTGCCGGTATCCATTATCGGGACTTTCGCCGGTATGGAGCTTCTGGGTTTTTCCATCAATACCCTCACTTTATTCGGCCTGGTGCTGGCGATTGGCATAGTGGTGGATGACGCTATCATTGTTATTGAAAATACAGAGCGAATTATGCGCACTTACCATCTCAACGCCCAGGAGGCCACTGAAAAGGCTATGGAAGAAATCACCAGCCCCATTGTGGCCATTGTGTTGGTTTTAAGCGCGGTGTTCATACCTGTGGCTTTTATGCAAGGTCTGGCTGGGACCATGTATAAACAGTTCGCCATGACTATAACCACCTCGGTCATCATCTCCGGTTTCGTGGCCCTTACCCTTACCCCGTCTCTTACCGCCATGCTGCTGCGTCCTCATGACCCGGCTATGACCAAAAGCGGAATAAGGCGGATATTGGATAAATTTGACGCTTATTTTACTCTCACCACTAATAAATATTTGCAGACGGTCAAATTATGTATGGGGAATGCCAGGATATCGATGTTAATTATCCTGATGATGCTGATTGCGACCGCGTTTTTGTTCAGGCATGTTCCCAGCAGTTTGGTGCCGGCGGAAGATCAGGGTACGATTATGGCCATATATGCCCTGGATGAAGGCGCGTCCCTGCAGCGCACCGAGAGCGTATACAATCAGTTCTCCAAATTGATGATGGAAGATCCCAGAGTTAATAATGTAACCGGCATGATTGGCTATGACATGCTGGGCGGATTTCTGCGCAACAGTTCCGGCGCTTCTTTTATTACTTTAAAACCCTGGGAAGAGCGTCCCGGCATTGCCAACAGTTCCCAGACAATAGCCAATCAGCTTATGACCAAGACGGCGCAAATTGAAGACGCCCGCATTATGGTGCTTAATCCGCCGCCTATTGTGGGCATGAGTTCCACGGGCGGATTTGAAGGCTTCGTTCAGAACCGGGGCGACGGCGGATTTCAGGAACTCTTTAATCAATTGACCAAAGTTATCGACGCCGCCGCCAAAAGACCGGAACTCAGCCGGGTGATGACTACTTTTTCCTTCAATACCCCCCAATATCTGGTGGATTTGGATATAGCCAAAGCTTATGCCCTGGGCGTGGACCCTCCTACTATCTACCGCACTATGCAGGCTACCTTTGGCGACTATTATATCAATGATTTCAATAAAAACGGCCGGGTTTTCCAGGTTAAAATGCAGTCGGTGCCGGAATTCCGCCTCTCCACCGCCAATATCAATGAAGTCTATGTCCGTTCCAGCGGAGGGGAGATGCTCCCTTTAAGTTCCATGCTCACTTTAAAGCCTATTATCGGCCCTGATTCAGTGGCCCGGTTTAATGTGTTTCCGGCGGCCAAGATCACCGGTGAACCGGCTATGGGTTATACTTCCGGTCAGGCGATTGCCCTTATGGAAGAAATTTGCGACGAGGTGCTGGACGATGATTTTACTTTGGATTGGATTGGTTCGGCCTATCAGGAAAAACAGATAACCAGCAGTTCAGCCACTGCTTTTGTGCTGGGTCTCATAGTGGTTTTCCTGATTCTGGCCGCTCAGTACGAGCGCTGGACTTTGCCCTTTGCGGTTATCTGCGCGGTGCCCTTCGCCCTTTTCGGCGCTATCATGATTGTGTGGCTACGCGGCATGGCCAATGACATTTATTTCCAGATAGCCTTGGTGACTCTGGTGGGCCTGTCCGCTAAAAACGCTATTTTAATTGTTGAGTTTGCTCACCATATTTATTTGGAGCGAGGACTGAGCCTGAAAGACGCGGCCATGGAGGCGGCCAGATTGCGCTTCCGGCCGATTATTATGACCTCTTTAGCTTTTGTGTTTGGCTGTCTGCCCTTGCTCATAAGCAGCGGCGCCGGCGCGGCCAGCCGCCACTCTATTGGCACCGGGGTAATTGGCGGCATGCTCAGCGCTACCCTTATCGCTCCTATCTTTGTCCCTCTGTTTTTTTCCGGAGTGGTAAAAGGACCGAAAATCATTTATAAATGGATACTGCAATTTTTATCCCACAAAAAAAGTGGTGCGCGCTTATGATTAAAACTCGTCTGCTTATATTGGCGCTGGCGGTCGTCCTGACCGGCGGATGCACCTTGGGCCCTGATTATATGCGTCCGGAAACAGATCTGCCGTTAACAGAAGAGGGCGGGTCTGACGAAAACTATGAACTGTTTACCCAGGTACGCTGGTGGGACGCCTTCAATGATCCGGAACTGAATAAACTAATTGAAGAGGCCCTGCTTAATAACCGGAATCTGGTTACCGCCCTGGCCCGAGTGGAAGAGGCCAGCGGCCGGGCCGGGGTGGCTTTTGCGGACCGTCTGCCTCAGCTGGGAGCGGCGGGCAGCGGAAGCAGGCAGCAGGTGACCAGAGATCAGGCCATGAGCGGAGCAGGCGCCGGCAGAATACAAACCAGCTGGCAGGCTAACGCCATTTTCTCTTTTGAATTGGATTTATGGGGCAAATACAGACGCCTGGATGAAGCGGCCCAAGCGGAGTTTCTGGCTTCGGAGGCGTCTCGGGACACGGTGCAGCTTACTTTAAGCGCGGATGTGGCCAATGCTTATTTCCTGCTGCGCTCCTTACAGGCCCAGTGCCTGATTGCCTCTAATATGCTGGATACTTATGATGAGACCTGCGCCATTTTCACCAGACGTCTGGAAGCCGGACTTATTCAGGAAATAGATCTGCGCCGGATGGAGGCCGAGCGTGACGCCAACGCCGCCACCCTTCATTTGTTAAAAAATTCTCTGTCCCAGGCAGAGACAATGCTGGCGGTGCTGGTTGGCAAATCGCCGCGGAATATCATAGAATATAAATTTTCAGACAGTCTGGCCTTGGAAGATTTGCAGCCGCCGCCTCTGATTCCTGAAAATTTACCTTCAGGACTGCTTGCCAGGCGTCCGGACATACGTCAGGCCGAAGGCCTGCTGATAGCCGCCAACGCCAGAATCGGCGCGGCCCGGGCCGCTTTTTTCCCTTCCATTTCCCTGACTGGCGGCGGCGGCTATTTGAGCGGTGATGTTGACTCTCTTTTTAACGGTTCTTCCGCGGTGTGGAATTTTGTCGGCAATCTTGGTCAGCCGATTTTTCAAGGCGGACGTCTTATTGCTCAGGAAGCTGTCGCCCAGGCTCAATACAAACAAATGTTCGCCAATTATGAGCTGACTGTCCAACAGGCTTTTAAAGACGCCAGAGACGCGCTTATTAACAATCAGGAGCGGCGGATAGTTTTCAATTACCGCCTGAAGCAGGTACAGTCTTTGGAACGCAGCCTCTATCTGGCCAACCGTCAGTATGAAGTGGGGACTATTGGTCTGATGGACCTGTTGGATGTGCGCCGCAATCTTTTGCGCGGCCAGCTGGATTTGGCCGACGGCCGGCAGGCCCAGCTCAGCGCGGTGGTGCTTTTGTGCAAAAGTTTGGGCGGCGGCTGGCGGGAAGATTTGGGATTCAGAGAAGATCCCGGAGATGATCAATAAGGGCGGAATTTATATGTCCAGACGCTGTTCTATAGGCAATAAGCGCAACCCGGAAACGCATCAGGCTATTATACGGGCGGCCAGAGAACTTTTGCAGGAAGGCACCGAGCTTACATTCGAAGAAATTGCCCGCCGTTCCGGAGCCGGAAAAACCACCATCTACCGATGGTGGCCGCAAAAAATTGATTTGTTTATGGAAGTTTATAAAGAAGAATTCCGGCATCAGCCTCCGCCCCGTCAAACCGGCACGGTTACGGAGGAGTTGATTGAACTCATCAGCAACACCTTACGCAATTGGAATAATACTACCGGGGGCAGGATTTATCGCTTCTTTCTCTCTCATATTTATCAGAGAGCCACATCTCTGGAAGAGGTGCGAAAAAAATTCATGCCCGAACAGCGGGGTTATTTCTGTCTGGTGCTGCAATGGGGGCATGAACGGGGACAGATAAGAAATGATCTCAACCTGGAAACGGCCGCGGACATTTTACTGGGCTTTACCTGGCACTGTTTGCTGGCTAATTATCTTGATTTTAATGATTTTTATTTTCGCCAGATTGTTGATACCCTGCTTTATGGCATATGTTTGCCGGAGCAAAAATTTAAATAACGCTTTGTCTCAAATTGAGGCCTGTTACATATTGCAACTATAGTAACAGGCTTCATCTTGCGAAGATTATGGTTAAAGGATATTATAAGCATATTATAACAGTTAATTTATACTAGCGTTAAGGAGTAGGCGTTATGGCAAGACTTGTTTTTCGGGAAGACCGATGTAAGGGGTGCGGGCTTTGTATTGAAGCCTGTCCTAAAAAAATATTAATCTTTTCTGATCGTTTGAATCAAAAAGGTTATAATTTGGCTGTCTGCAGCGATGAGGCTACTTGCATTGGTTGTGCCATATGCGCGCGTAGCTGTCCAGATATAGCAATTGAAGTCTATAAATAAGGAGGCAGCTTTATGAATGATAAAGTTTTGACTAAAGGCAACGAGGCTCTGGCCGAAGGCGCCATAATCGCCGGTTGCCGCTACTATTTTGGTTATCCCATTACTCCGCAGAGTGAAGTTCCCGAATATCTGGCCAAGCGTATGCCAAAAGTGGACGGAGTTTTTTTACAGGCGGAAAGTGAATTGGCGGCCGCGAATATGGTCATGGGAGCCGCCTCCGCCGGCGCCAGGGTGATGACTTCTTCTTCCGGCCCGGGAATAAGCCTCAAAATGGAAACCGTATCCAGTCTGGCCGCGGCTGAACTTCCCTGTGTAATAGTAAATGTCATGCGCGCCGGTCCGGGAGTAGGCACCATTCAGGGTTCGCAAGCCGATTATTTTCAGGCTACCAAAGGAGGCGGCCACGGAGATTACAGATTACTGGTTTATGCTCCCAACTCGGTTCAGGAAATGATGGATCTGATTATTCTCGCTTTTGAAAAAGCTGATGAATATCAAACTCCCGCCATGCTCTTGTGCGACGGCGCCACCGGACAGATGATGGAACCTATTGTCCTGCCCGAACCTAAAAAAGATATGCCGCCCAAACCGTGGGCTTTGACCGGAGCCGCCGGCCGCGAACCCAACACATTCCTGACTTTGAAGTTGGAACCTGCTGACTGCGAAGCTCAAAATATAAAATTACAGGCCAAATATCAGCGTATAGTCGAAAATGAGAGCCGATGGCAGGAAATGATGACCGACGACGCCGATTTGATTTTGGTATCTTATGGCATGAGTTCGCGCATAGCCATTACTATAATGCAGAAGGCCAGATCGCAGGGACTTAAAATTGGCTTATTCCGTCCCATTACCTTATTTCCATATCCTTATCAGCCGCTTGCCGATTTGGCTGACAAATGTAAAGCCATGCTGGTGATTGAACAAAGCGCCGGTCAGATGGTGGAAGATGTGCGTCTGGCGGTTAACGGCAAGATACCGGTGGAATTTCACGGCCGCATGGGAGGCACGCTGCCGGATCCGGAAGAGGTGTTGGATATTGTAATAAAAATGAGCGAAAAATTTAAGGAGAAGTAGTTATATGGAAAAGAAAATATTCGCTCACCCGCAGGCGTTGAGGGATGTTCCCCTTCTTTACTGCCCAGGCTGCCATCATGGGATTGTCCACCGCCTGGCGGCGGAAGTCATAGATGAATTCAAAATAAGGGAGAAGACGGTCCTGGTGGGTTCTATTGGCTGTTCCGTAAAGGCCCCTGAATATTTCAATGTGGATTCCATAGGCGCTTTGCATGGCCGGGCGCCGGCCACGGCCACGGGCATTAAAAGAGTGCAGCCGGATCGGATCGTCTTTACCTATCAGGGAGACGGCGATTTGGCGGCTATTGGCACCGCGGAAATTATTCACGCCGCGGCCCGGGGAGAAAATATAACCGTAATTTTTGTCAATAATGCTATTTACGGTATGACCGGCGGGCAAATGGCTCCCACCACCATGGAAGGACAGATAACTCAGACAACTCCCTATGGCAGGGATCATCTCCGCAATGGCTATCCCATTAATGTGGCTGAAATGCTGGCGGTGCTAAAAGGGCCGTCATATATCGCCCGAACCGCGGTGAATACTCCGCAGCGTATTATGGAGACTAAACGCGCTCTTAAAAAAGCTTTTGAAAATCAGATTAATAATCTTGGTTTCAGTATGGTGGAAGTGCTTTCCACCTGTCCCACCAATTGGAGAATGAACCCTATAGACGCCTGCAAATGGGTGGATAGTAATATGATTCCTCAATATCCGCTTGGCGTCTTTAAAAATATAACGGAAGGGGAAGCTGCCTGATGACCCATGAAATAATTTTATCCGGTTTTGGCGGCCAGGGCGTAATGCTTATGGGCCAGCTTTTGACTCAAGCCGGTTTGGAAGAAGATAAACAGGTGTCCTGGATTCCCTCTTATGGGCCGGAAATGCGCGGGGGAACCGCCTTTTGCTCAGTTATTATCTCCAATGATATTATCGGTTCTCCTTTGATCAGTTATCCGACCCTGCTTGTGCCCATGAATCTGCCTTCCATGCGCCGGTTTGAACCCCAATTGGTCAAAGGCGGGACTATGGTGCTGAACAGTTCTCTCATAAATGAGGAACCCAGCCGGACGGATATCGCGGTATTTAAAATACCTATGAATGATTTGGCCACTGAAATGAATAATATCCAAGTGTTAAACATCATAGGCTTGGGGGCTATTGTCGCCGCCAGCGAAGTGGTCAGCCAAGAAGCCGCCCTCAAAGCCATTGATAAAACTTTCGGAGAAAAATTTATTTCCAAACCTCACCTGCTGGAGTTGAATCGACAGGCTTTTGCAAAAGGCATAGCGGCGGTAAAAAAATAGATTTTTCCAAGCGGGAGCGATTGAAAAATAAACCGCTTGGTCCCTAAGCGCCGGCCTTCACGGGCCGGCGGCCGATAGGCTGTTTTTTAATTGCCCATGTGATTTATCTATTTTCCAGGATCGACGGCGCCAATGCATAACCGGCTTAATATGATAGGCCCCTGGCTGCGCCGCCGTCTGGGGACTAAAGTCAGTAAAATAGGTTTGAATTTGAATTTAGGCTGTCCTATTGAACAAATGGGACAGCGTTGCCTTTATTGCTCGCCTCTGGCCTCGGGGAAAAGCGGGGAGCCGGGATCTATCAGCCGGCAACTGCACCCAATAACATGCAAAGGGCAAAATGAACGTTTATGGCTGGCTTATTTTCAAGCTCATACTTCCACGAATGCTTCCGCTTCCTATTTACGGCCATACTTCTATGAGGCCGCCTTTTATCCCGGTATCCGCGGGATTATAATTTCTACCCGGCCTGATTGTCTGAGTCACGAACATTGGCGGCTTTTGGCCGAATTACGCCGTCAGGGCCTGCTCTGCTGGCTGGAACTGGGTTTGCAGAGCGCCCATGATCATACCCTGGAATTGATTGGCCGCGGCCATAATGTCCGGTGCTTCGCCCAGGCTTTGCGTTCAGCCCAGGATCTGGATATTCCCGTAGTGGCGCATGTTATTTTGGGCTTGCCCGGCGAAGACATACGACATACCAATTTTACGGCCAGTTGGCTGGCTGAACAAAATATTTGGGGAGTCAAACTTCACTCTTTGATGGTCCTAAAGGATACCGGTTTGGAAAAAATGTGGCGGGAAGGCAGATTCATTCCCTGGACCCTTGAGCAATGGATAAGCGCCTGTGCCGCGTTTGTCAGCCGCCTGCCCGATTCTGTCACCATTCACAGACTGAGCGCGGATCCCGGTCCGGAACAGTGTCTGGCGCCCGCCTGGATCAAGCATAAAGCCAACGCTTTGAATATGCTGGGTAATTTTATGGAAAAAAACAATATTACCCAGGGAAGGGAATTTTGAAATATTGACCGTAAAAATAAAGATCTTTGTCTTTGGTTAATTTGCCGGTTTGTTTTTATTCTTGTGGGGAGGCGTGTGTTCCGGTTCTTCAGAATCCGGAGGCGCGATTCTGGCATCCAATTTGAAAAAATTGACTCCTTCATCGCGCAGCACTTCTTCCTCCTGGGGAGAAGATATGCCCCGGATATTGCGCAAGGGTAAAGAACCGTAATGCATTTTCAGAGCCTCTTTAAAAAAATCGCTGCCCACATCCTCAAAATTTTCAGCTAAAAACCGGTGCATAGCCTGTTTCAGGGCCTGGGTTGACCGGCGTGTTTCATCTTCAGGATTCGAGACAGGGGATTTTTTGCCGCCAATGGCAAAAGAAGACATCATGCGATACACTTTTTTATGGCCGCATATCGGGCAATCCACTAACTGATCAGCCAACTGCTGCTCTAAATCTTCCAGGTTATTGTACCAGCCTTCGAAAATATGCCCAGACTGGCATTTCAGTTCAAAAATCAACACGTCAAATTTCTTTTTGGGGGTTAAAATGTTATATTTTTTAAGATGTTATCCTAAATTATTAAAGTATTGCTTTATGAATTAAATTTAATTTTAGCTCAACAATATCCTGATCACGGGAAATATCCGGCAGGCAACGCTTGGTCTTTAATAATCCGGCATGGTATCTTAGTGACGCTTTATATTTATAAAATTACCATATTTATAGCATAAGTTAAACATATTAAAATGCGCTAACGGCCCAACGCCTGATTTCCTCAATGAGGAAATATAGCGATAAAAGCACTTTAAGATCAAGGTTTTTATCATTATAATATTTAGTATACAAGTATTTAATTGCTAACTGTTAATAAATAGGGAGATACGCGTGGCTAGCCAGGATATATTGTTGGAGAGCGGAACCAATGAAGTTGAAATAGCGGAAATAATGTTGTGTTCAAATAATTTCGGAGTTAATGTTGCAAAGATTCGTGAGTTTAATCCTTATAAAGGAATTCAGATAAGTAAATTGCCGGGCCGCCCGCCTTCGGTGGCGGGAGTATTTATGTTGCGCGGCCGTTCCATCCCCCTTATTGAGTTGGATGTCCATTTAGGTATTACCACACCTCATACCGCTCAGGAACAGGTCATTGTGGTAACCGAGTTTAATAATATGACAACCGCCTTTGTCGCCGATTATATCAATCAGATTCACCGGGTTTCCTGGACCGAATTCAAACCGCTCAATAATTTTTTAGCGGCTAATTCGCCTTTCATTGTGGGTTCCATCAATCTTCAGGGTAAAGAAGTATTAATTTTGGACTTGGAACAGATCATCGGGGAAATTTTTCCGGAAAGCATTGTCAATTATAACCGCCATAATTTTAATAAAGAAACCATTATTCCAGAAAGAGGGGCCGCACATTTGGTTTTCGCCGAAGACTCCACTTTGATTCGCAGTCAGGTCAGTCAGATTTTGCGTCAGGTAGGATACAGTGATATTAAAGTAGTGGAAAACGGTATGTTGGCCTATGAACATATACTGAAATGCCGGCAAAAGGCGGAAGAGGAAAACCGGCCTATAACTGACTTTGTTTCCGGTATACTTTCTGATATCGAAATGCCTCAGATGGACGGCCTCACACTGTGCCGTAAAGTCAAACAGGATCTTAATATAAAAATACCGATAGTAATGTTTTCCTCTCTTATCAATGACCAAATGGCCATTAAATGTCAGCGTATGGGTGCGGACGGATATTGCAATAAGCCGGAAACAGAAAAGCTCATTAGCCTGTTGGATGATTTATTAGTATATAAAACCAAAAAAGTTATAAACTGAACTTTACAGATTGCCGCGCTTTTGAAATTCTTGGGAAGCGCGGCTTTATCTCGATGGGTGAATAGTGAAATTATCCTATCAAAAAATGAGCGTCATGCTGGTGGACTCGGTGGGTATGATAACCGGCACTGTGACCGGTATCTTGCAGCCGTTAGGGTTTTATCGCATTCACACAGCCAAGAGCGCTGAAGAAGCCCTGCAAATTATTGACAGCGGCAAGGGAATCGATCTGCTGATCAGCACCTGGCGTCTGAAAACCATGAGCGGCCCTCAATTAGTGACGTCTTTGCGGAGCAAGCATAAAAATATGCCCATGTTTCTGATTGTGGACGCTCCTGATCAGGCCATGCGGCAGAAAGCGGAACAGATAGGGGTGAGCGGCTTGCTTATTCAACCTCTGGACGGTAAAAAAATCACTCAGGCAGTGGAAGACGCGCTGGCGCCTTTTGTGGATGATGATGAAGAAAATTACGCTGTTTATATGCAAACGGCCCGTCAAGCCACCCACAAAGGACAGTATGAGGAAGCGGTGGAGTCATACCGCGCGGCGCTGGCCATTAAACCGAGTTTGGAAGTATCTCTGTGTTTGGCCAATGCGTTACGTGACAGCGACCGGAGCGGGGAGGCGGAGCAGACCTACATCTCTGTTATACGTCAGGATTCCAGTAGGTTACAAGTTTATTTGGATCTTGCCGCTTTGTATATAAGCCAGCAACGCCCCAACGACGCTCTGCGTCTGCTCGCCTATGCTTTGAATATGGCTAATCAGCTCGATGAAAGCAAAGAAATAAAAGCTGACATCATACTGCGGATGGGTGAAGCGGAATTGCTGCGTGAGCAAATACAAAAGGCCCTTGACTATTTTGAAAAGGCTACTGATATTGATCCGAAAAATAGCGAATTAGCTGTCAAGGCGGCTGATTCATTGGTTAGAATTGGAGCTTTGGAGGAATCGGAGCGATTTTATAAAAAGGCTTTGGCTATTAATCCCAACATGGCCCATGTTTATAACCGGTTGGGCATAGCCTACCGCCAGCAGAAAAAATTTGCCCAAGCTTTGGAACTGTATACCAAAGCCTTGGAATATAGCCCTGATGATGAAAATTTGTATTATAATATTGCCCGCAATATGTGGGAGATGGGTGATTTTCCCGGCGCCGAGGACTTTTTGGTGCAGGGATTGCGCATAAAACCTGATTTTGGAGAAGCGCAGCAATTGCTCACCGCGGTTAAAAAAGGTCTTGCTCCTGTAAATAACACTCATTGATATCTTATGCCGGCATTTATGGATGCGGGTAGATATTACAGCAGACTCTGAAAAAGCAGTCTTCGGCTTTTTCAGGAAAAAACGCTTGCTTGAAAGCGGCCGCGGTCCAAATAATTTGCGGCGCGCTTGCAACCAGCGCCCGTTCGACGCAATCGAACGGGATAGCCGCCTGATTTTGAGGTATTCTCTAACGATGAAATATTCTTACGATAAATATGCCGGTTGGGATTACAATATTTCCTTCAAACCTCATATTAATGACCGGTGCAGGCCAGCCTGGGAATCTCCTGTTCCGGGACGGCAGGCTTTTTTCCGGACTACCGCTCAGATGCTATGTCACCCCGGGCGTACTCTAACTGTTAAGGCTTTCCCGGGATATATGAATTTACTGGCTTACGCTTTACCTCTGTTAGTTCTTTTTGGGTCTGTAACTATCTTATATGACAGTATATTTAAAAAAACAACTTTCACCGTCAGCCACCTGTTGATTTTGCCCTTAAATATGATCGCTTATTTGGGGGTATGCGCCTGTCTGTGCCATTTCGCTTTGCTGCTGGTGGGAGGGGCTAAAAACGGATGGCCGGCCACTTTTCGGGCCGTCAGCTATCTCAGCGCCGGCTGTTGTTTATTTCTCGTGCCCTTACTGGGGCCAGTGCTTTATCTCATATGGTTCATTATAGCTTTATTTCCGGCTTTAGCCGCCAGCCATGCCGTCAGCCGGCTGAAAGTTCTGGCCTCTTTTTTAGCCCTCATTTTTGCGGTTTTGCTCGTGACTGTGATTGCCGGTTTTATAATTGAATGGAAAATTTTACTGGGGATGGCTGACGCCTTGATGGTTTTAAGAGATTAAAAAGCTGTCAGAAAACGCGAAAGCAACCGGGATAATATCTGTTCCAAATTATACTTCTAAAAACGGCTTAAGTTGTTTGGCTCTGGTGGGGTGACGCAATTTGCGCAGGGCTTTAACCTCTATTTGACGAATGCGTTCTCTTGTTACTTCAAAATCTCTGCCTACCTCTTCCAGGGTGTAGTCCGTAATTCTACCGATGCCAAAACGCATACGCAGAATTTCTTCTTCCCGCGGAGTCAACGTGGCTAATACTTTACATGTCTGTTCACTCAATTTTTGCCGGATCATAGCATCTATAGGGCTGATATCATTTTTATCTTCAATAAAATCTCCCAAAGAACTATATTCTTCTCCCATCGGGGTCTCCAGACTGACCGAGTCTTTAGATAAGCGCAAAATATGGGATACTTTTTTCGGATCCATATCCAGGCGTTGAGCGATTTCTTCCACCGAAGGCTTATGGCCTGATTCCTGAACCATGCCGTTTGATATACGCACAATCCGGTTTATGATTTCGAGCATGTGGACAGGGATGCGGATAGTACGGGCCTGATCGGCAATTGCCCTGCTAATAGCCTGACGTATCCACCAGGTCGCATAAGTGGAGAATTTATATCCCCGATAATATTCGAATTTTTCCACCGCTTTCATCAGACCGAGATTGCCTTCCTGGATTAGGTCCAAAAATTGCAACCCGCGGTTGGTATATTTTTTGGCAATGGATACAACCAGACGCAAGTTGGCCTCAATCATTTCTCTTCTGGCTGACTTGGCCTGCTCCTGGTAACGGTGGATTAAATCAATACATTCTTTGAGCAAGGATGGATTCATCTGGCACTCTTCCATTAACCGGTCGTAGCGCGAGCGAATAGATGCATGTTCGCCCCGTTGCAGCGCCGCTGACATTTTATGTAAAGAAATCAGGCGATGCCGGGCCGACTCAATGGCTTCTGTTATCAGTTCCCGGTCTATTTTAAGCCTGACCAAAGCTAAAGCAAGATTTCCCGCCAAAGCCGGATGAGACAGAAATTCAGCGTTGTTATCATCCCAAGCAAGGAGGGGATGTAATTTATCCAAAGTTTCCAGTTGGGGAAGCAGGGCGATGAATTTGTCGTATTTATTTTCGCCGGAATAAAAATCGGTTTGATATTCTTCGCCCTGTTCATCTTTATCATAGGCCAAAATAAACCTGATGCCGGAATAATCTGAATTAAGGTTTCGCCCCAGAATCAATAATTTTTGTCTGAACCAGGGTAAACACAGTATAGCCTGCATTTCCTGCCGTTCAGCGTTTTCAATGCGCTGGGCTACCTCAATTTCACCTTGGCGCGACAACAGCGAGACCAGACCCATTTCCTTTAAATACAGTTTAACCGGATCACAGGTTGTGAACAGTATATTGTCAGTTTCTGTTATGTCACTGTCTTTGTCAGTAAATTCTTTGTCAGGATTTTCCAGTGAATTCAAATCTTGATTTAAATTATTTTCCGCAAAGGAAGGCAGAGCAAAATTGCCGAAATGCAATTCGTCAAACGCGGGAGGTTCTTCACCCAAACTGCCGGCGGGAAAGTCACTTAAAAATTCATTATTAGGGGGGGAGGGGTCATGGGGATAGTATTCGGGGACAGATGCGGACTTAAGAGAATAGTAGAAATTGTCATAATCAGGATAATTGCTTTCATTGTGATGAATGTTCTCTACATTGGCGGCAAATTTAACCTTCTGCATGTCAATCCTTTCTTGGGTACGGATCATTGGTCATCATGCGTATTTGCTGGCGCAAACGCGTTGCCTGTTCATAATCTCCTCTTGCCAAAGCTTCAGCCAGATCCTTATTAAGAGGCAAAACGCGTTTTTTTGAATTTTTTTTCTCCCAAGCGGCTATCTGGTCTTCCAGCGCCTCCAAATTTTCATCAGGCGCTCGTTTGGCCATCGTGTTAATTTGATGACACAAAAGATGCTGATCAGCAAAATGTAATAACAGAGTGTCTACATCCGGATTTTCTCCCGCTTCTATAATTTGGCTGAGCGCTTCAGCTATCGGCCGCAAAGTTTCATGGTTTATCTCCGCCAAAATCCCTGTTTTGGCTATACGCCGGGCTGATCGGGATCCGCTCAGGGCGGATTCCAGAAATAGACGCTGATTGGTCAGCATTTCTGTTGCCGCCGTAGCGGTTCGGGGAGACAAACGGGGCGGGGCAGGCAGTCCCAAGCTATTGCTTAACAAAGACAGAGATAAATTGAGCCTGCCGGCCACATACTCCATATAGCCTGATTTTATAACCGGATCTTTGATGGTTTTCAGGATATCGCCGCAGTTCCTGACCATCTCACTCCTGTTTTCAGGAATATTAATATTTCCCTTTTTTATTATTGCATCTAATACCGCTTGAATCAGCGGGATCGTCTGGGATAATTTGGTATTCAGGGCCTCCACTCCCTGTTGGCATACCAAACTATCCGGGTCTTCATTTTCCGGCAACCACAAGACCTGAGGGCTCGCCGACGCCTCCAGAAAAAGTCCCAAAGCCTTATTCGCTGCCTTGCGCCCGGCATCATCGCCATCAAACAACAGAACGATTTCCGTACTCTGACGTTTAAGCAAAAGCACTTGCTGAGCGGTCAAAGCAGTCCCCATTGGCGCTACTACCTCGCCCATACCGTTAGCTGCCAGGGTTACGACATCAAAATATCCCTCTACCAGGATTATACGTCCCTTGTCACGGGCATATTTACGCGCCCGGTGCAGATTGTAAAGGCTGTGCGCTTTCTTAAAAACTGAAGTTTCAGGACCGTTCAGGTATTTGGCCTTGTCATGACCAAGAGTCCGGCCGCCAAAACTTATTATTTGACCGCTGGCATCGCAAATAGGAAACATAATCCGATTGCGAAAGCGATCATAAACTCCGGATCTACCGTCTCTTTGGGCCAATACCCCAGCTTTAACAGCCAGAGCTTCCGGAATACCTTTTTGACTAAGGTGACGGCTTAAAGCATCCCAAGAATCCGGAGCATACCCCAAACCAAATTCTTGCGCCGCAATCTGACTAAGCGAGCGCCCCCGCAGATATCTGTTAGCGTGCGCGCCTGCGGAAGAATCTAATTGTTTACAATAAAATGTACCGGTTACTGTTAAAATTTGCAATATCTGTTTGCGCTCTTCCTGTTGCTGTTTTTGCGCGGGAGTCAGAGCGCGGCTGTCTGCCTGCAGGCCCATACTTTGAGCCAGCATCTGTTTGGCTTCCGTAAAACTGATCCCATGGGCCTGCATAATGAAATCAAATACGGAACCGCCGGCGCCGCAGCCAAAACAATGCCATGAGCCATTTTGCGGATCCACTTTGAGACTGGGATTTTTGTCATTATGAAAGGGACACACTCCCCAAAAATCTTTGCCTCTTTTAACTAGCCGGATCTTTTGGGAAATTATTGCCGTCAGATCGGCATTGCGTTTGATGGTCTCAATTATGTCGTCAGAATACATAGTCTTAATAACAGGTTGTATTTCCATGAGCCTTAATATAAAAATATAGGGGAAAGAACTGGCTTCCGCTAAGTTTTTATCTTGAGGCGGTTGGGCAATTTGTCGGAGCGCATTAATTATATAGGTAATTGTAACATACATATGACGGAAAAAAGAGTGGCGGCAATGGATTATAATTATGAAGGGCCGGGGGAAAATTGCGGCGTCTTTGGCGTATTCGGTAATCGGCAGGCATCGCTTTTAACCTACTACGGGCTTTATGCTTTACAGCACAGGGGTCAGGAATCAGTGGGAATTGTGGTCAGCGACGGCTCGCGTCTCTATGATAAGCGGGCTATGGGCCTGGTGTCGGATGTCTTTCAACCTGGAGATTTTGAGCAGCTGCCCGGTTCCCTGGCTTGCGGCCATGTGCGCTATTCCACAACCGGCGCGTCTTCTTTGGCCAATGTGCAGCCGTTAGTTGTGCATTTTTCCAATAGCAATTTCTGTCTGGCCCACAATGGCAACCTTACCAATGCCGCCAAAGTGCGCCGTGATCTGGAGCAAAAAGGCAGTATTTTCCAAAGCAGCAGTGATACAGAGATCGTGACTCATCTTTTGGCCCGCAATTTCCGGCATGGCCTGGAACAGGCTATGATAAACAGCCTGCGGGAAATAAAAGGAGCTTACAGTTTCATTCTTATGACTAACGATACCTTGGTGGCAGCCCGCGATCGTCACGGCTTTCGTCCTCTATGTTTGGGTAAGTTGGATGATGCATATATATTGGCTTCAGAGACATGCGCTCTTGATTTGGTGGATGCTGTCTATGTGCGCGAAATTGACCCCGGAGAGATATTGTTTATTGATAAAAACGGAATGCGCAGCCTGAAGCCTTTTCCGCCCCTGGAACACCGGCATTGCATATTTGAGTTTGTCTATTTTGCCCGGCCCGATTCCAATGTGTTTGGACACAATGTCTATATGATCCGGCATCAGTTCGGGAAAGTCCTGGCCGGGGAAAATCCGCGTTTGCGCGCGGATTTTGTTATGCCCTTCCCGGACAGCGGCAATTACGCGGCCATAGGCTTTTCCCAGGAGAGCGGAATCCCTTTGGAAATGGCTATGATCCGCAATCATTATGTGGGCCGCAGCTTTATTCAGCCTACCCAGGATCTGCGTGATTTCGCAGTGAAAATAAAGCTCAATCCCGTATCCCAATTAATAAAGGGCAAAAAAATAATCGTAGTGGATGATTCCATTGTGCGGGGGACCACTGCCTTGAATCGGGTTAAAGGCCTGCGCCGAGCGGGCGCCCAGGAGGTACACATGCTGGTGGCTTCTCCTCCCTGTGTTTCCCCTTGCTATTATGGGGTTGATTTTGCCCGCCGGGAACAGTTGATTGCCTCTGCTCATACTACTGAAGAGATAAAAAATATTCTGGAGCTGGACTCACTCAATTATTTATCGATAGAAGGTATGCTGTCCTGCATGGCTGAAAAACAACGGGATTTCTGTCTGGCCTGTTTCAATAGCGTGTATCCGGTTAAATGCGCTGATTAAAAATTTCAGATTGCCGGGCCAGGAGATGTACCGGCCCATGGCCTTTGCCAATGGCCAGACTATGGCTGATGCCAAAACGCACCAGGCTTCTGGCTTTAGATATTGCCGCTTCCAAGGGTAGTCCCTGGCCCAAAAAACAGGCAATACCGGAGGCCAGGCTGCAACCGGTTCCATGAGTGTTAGGAGTTTCTATGCGGGGCGCGGTGAAGTGGCGGAAGGCATGGCCGTCAAAAAGCACATCCACCGGTTCATCTGTCAGATGGCCGCCTTTTATCAGAACAGCTTTAGGCCCCATGGCGCTGAGAGTACGGGCGGCCTGTTCCATTTCTTCCCGATTGCGTACCCGGCGTCCCAGCAAAACTTCGGCTTCATCAAGGTTGGGGGTTATCAGACTGGCCTGGGGCAGCAGTTTGTCTCTGAGGGCAGTTACAGCTTCTTCCGTCAGCAAACGGTCGCCACCTTTGCTTACCATAACCGGGTCCACCACTACCGGGACTTTCGTATAACTGATTAGTTCCGCTGCCAGCTTTACTCTGGAAGCGTCATAAAGCATGCCAGTTTTTATTGCGTCCAATCCTATATCATCGGCAATGGATTCAAACTGCCGGCGGATGAAATCCAGGGGCAGGGGATAAACAGCCTGCACTCCGACAGTATTCTGGGCAGTCAGGGCGGCAAAAACAGTGGCCGCGTGACCGCCGCTGGCGGCCACCGCTTTGATATCCGCCTGGATTCCCGCGCCTCCGCCTGAGTCGGAGCTGGCTATAATCAATACTCTGGTTATGGACATGGATTCAATTATGCTCCATGACAATGGTGGCGTTACGTTCCGGGCTTACGCTTATATAGCCCAGAGGCACTCCCACATGGCGGGTAATGGCCTGTAGATAGGCCTGGCAATTGGCCGGCAAGTCGGCATAAGCGCGGGCTGTGGAAATATCTTCTTCCCAGCCGGGATAATCTTCATAGACAGGAGTGCATTCTGACTGTATCAGCAAAGAAGCGGAATTATATGACAACAAACCGCCGTCCGCTTTTTGGTAGCCTGTACAAATCCTCAGCATTGGCAAGCCGGTGAGTACATCCAGTTTGGTGATTGCCAGACTGGTAATGCCAGACAAACGCACCGCCTGTCTGATGACCACTGTATCCAGCCAGCCGCAACGCCTCGGCCTGCCGGTAGTCGAGCCGTATTCCTGCCCTTTTTCCCGCAGCCAGTTACCGTTTGCGTCATGCAGTTCACTCAGAAACGGCCCTCCGCCCACTCGGGTGGTATAAGCTTTGACTAATCCGATAATTTTGCTGAAATGCTGCGGTCCCAAGCCGGCGCCCACACAGGCGGATCCGGCTACCGGGTTGGAAGAAGTGACATAGGGATAGGTGCCATGATCCAGATCCAAATGAATGCCTTGCGCCCCTTCAAAAAGAAGATTTTGCCCCGCTTGAATAGCCTCATGCAACTCCAGGGATACATCGGTGATGTAAGGGGTCAGAATACGTCCATACTCCGCATAATCGCGCCAAACTTCATCGCTTGAGGGCAGAGGCGTATCATAGAATTTACGCAGGAGAAAGCTCTTTTCCGCCATGGCTTGGGCTATTTTAGCTTTCAGAGTATCAGGTTCCAGTAAATCTATCATGCGAACTCCTACCCGGGCGGCTTTATCTTCATAACATGGGCCAATACCCCGGCAGGTGGTTCCTATGGCAGCCTCGCCCAGAGCCGCTTCCCTGGCTTTATCTAATGCGATGTGATGAGGTAAAATTACATGCGCCCGGTCGCTGATACGCAGGCGTTGGGGAGCGGTGCTTATCCCGCGCTCGTTTAGCTCGGCGAATTCATTTATTAATACATTGGGGTCGATTATAACGCCGTTGCCGATATAACATACTTTGTCCTGGTGCAAAATTCCTGAAGGGATAAGATGAAGAATAAATTTTTCATCATTGACCACCAGAGTGTGTCCGGCGTTGTTGCCTCCCTGAAAACGGACAATAGCATCAACCTGTTGGGTAAGTAAATCCACGAGTTTCCCTTTGCCTTCATCCCCCCATTGGGAGCCTACCACCACCACACATGCCATATGAATAATAACCTTTCTGAAAAAATTTTATAAAATAAAGAGAGTAGGAAGAAAAAGCAAGCTGTGTTATACTTGCGCCAAATAGCGGGAGTAGCTCAGTTGGCCAGAGCGTCAGCCTTCCAAGCTGAGGGTCGCGGGTTCGATTCCCGTCTCCCGCTCAACTTAAATGTATACTTTATTAAGTATATTATTGATGTATTGGCAGTTAATCACCTCTATGTGTCTCTGGTGACATAAAAAATTCACTGTTGTCTTAAGCCGCAACCAAAGTATGGCATGAAATTGAAATCCGGACAATCTCGCGGCTGTTACTGTCTGTAATATAATGATAAACGCAAATATGCGCGCGTCCCGCGCTTTGAATTCAATGGCAAGCGCCCCGCAGTTTTAATCTGCGGGGCGCTTATATTTGGAGCGGGCAACGGGATTTGAACCCGCGACTCCAAGCTTGGGAAGCTTGTACTCTACCACTGAGTTACACCCGCATAAAGAATAACCAAACATAATCCCAGGGACGCTTCGTAATTATTTTCCTGTGCCAAGCGTACAATTCGTATGGAACAATTATAATGTTTTGACAGAAACAAGCAAGATAAAATTAACTGAAGCCTAAGGCCGTGTCAAAAGCCGCGAAAGAGACAAGAATGAATAGTCATTTTTCAGCATATTTGAGTTGCTTTAAAATTTGCCGGTAAGCGGATATACAATAGGGCTATAAACGCGCAACCGTTTAAGTTCATTAAAATTTGTCAAATCATGACCCATAGGGGTGACGGCAATATAACCGCGGCTTATGGCTCCAATATCACTGTCTTCATCCTCACCGGGAAGCATAGGATTGGTAGCCAGCCAATAATAAGCATTGCCCCGAGGATCAGTGCATTTACTGAATCCCTCAATCATAGCTTGGGGGGACTGGGGCGTAAATTTAATCCCTTTAATCATATTCTCAGGTAAATCAGGCACGTTAACACTCAGGAACAAACCGGGAGGGATTTTGAGTTCAGAATGAACAACAAGCAAATCAGCAATGAAATTAGCGGCGGCAGTGAAAGAAGTCTCTTGGCGATCTCCACGTTCCTGCGATACGGCGAGAGCGGGGAAACCAAGCATGGCCGCATCGTTGGCCGCCGCCACGGTACCTGAATAAATAGCGTGGTTTCCCAAGTTGGTTCCATGATTGATGCCGCTTATAACCAGATCCGGTTTTTGGGGCATCAATTCCAACAAGGCCAATTTCACACAATCAGCCGGAGTTCCGCGCACGGCGTAACCGTTAAGCTGCGGCAGAGGCAATACCTTCACAGGTTCGGATATAGTAATGGCATGGCTTACAGCCGAACGTTCACTTTCCGGAGCCACTACGGTAATCTGATGCTTTTCATGCAATATATCATAAAGCTTTATTAAGCCCCGGGCTTGATAGCCATCATCATTGGTAAGCAAAATATTCATCGAAATTTCCCATTGTTATAAATCAGCCGGAATCTGATCCGCCTGTATTAACGCGGCATAAGCGATGAAAAGGGGCTGTAAAATTGCCGGTTATTTGGTCGGGACGAGAGGATTTGAACCTCCGGCCCCCTGCGCCCAAGGCAGGTGCGCTGCCAAGCTGCGCCACGTCCCGAGTTTTTTTATCTACATACCGCTTTATCGGCTTTTAAGCAAGGCATTACCTGCAATTTTTTGACAATTTATTGTATTCCAAGAAAAAAATAACTTTAAAACATAAGATACTCAACCAGAAAATCAGAATAAGCGGAACAATGTTGCCAATCTGTTCCCAGGCCATTATAGCAAGTACCATTAATGGTAAGATTAAATAGGTATAGGCATCGGCACGCAAGAGCCGGTTAATGCTTTCCGGGCATTGTGAGGAAGTGCTGTCATGCCGGCGATAGGCGGGCAGGCGCCATATTATGATCCATAATATAATGCTGCTTAAAAGCCCGGTTAAAATGGGCAGGCTGAACAATAAAAAAAACGGCCAGATTTCCATGCCTCTGGTCTGAATGTAGTCCTGTTGGCGCACAACAAGCGTTAAAATGAAAGAAGCGCAAAGCAGACTGGTCAGAAGTGACCACAGGGCATGAGTTTTTAGACTGGGCAAGGAGTATTTGTGTTTTTCCATTAAACAATTCAATCGGATTATCTTAAAGATTATTAATTAAGGCCGTAAATTTCCGGCAAATCTCTCTTGCTGAAAGTATAAAAATATACTATGCTTGACGCTAAGTTTCCAGAGTGGTAATAATGTATAATTTTTAGAAGGAAATTAAAGGCACGCTGTCAAGTGCAAATCTTGTTGGCACCTTATTTTTTTATATATTAACAGGCACGTAGCTCAGGGGGAGAGCACTACCCTGACACGGTAGGGGTCCCGGGTTCAAATCCCGGCGTGCCTACCAGAGTTAATATCCGGACGGCCACGCTGCGGAAATTTTCTCGGCGTGGTTTGTCTTTATTTTTTGCGGCTTACGGGAACTGAGGAAAGGTTTTTTGAAAGTGGCTGAATTAACTGCTGCTCAATTGCTGGCTCAACACAACCCGGATCAGGCCCGGACGGCTATCGCCGTCCGGATTGAAGGCCAACTCCTGGATTTATCGGCATTAATCCCGGAGGAAACCCGGCTGGAAGCAGTATTGCCCGATGACCCGGAAGCAATGAAGATTTTGCGCCATTCCACTGCCCATATTATGGCTCAGGCGGTACAGGAATTATTTCCCGGAGTAAAAATAGCTATCGGTCCGGCTATTGCGGATGGTTTTTATTATGATTTTGAATATGAACGCTCTTTTACTCCGGATGATTTACCGGTTATTGAAGACAAAATGCGCCGTATCATTAATTCAGGTTATATTGTTGAACGGCAAGAGTGGAATAAAGAAGAAGCGCTGGCTTATTTTCAGGATCAGCCTTATAAACAGGAAATTATCTCCTCTTTGGCAGGCGGAATAACTGTATACCGGCAAGGTGATTTTGTGGATTTATGCCGGGGGCCGCATTTGCCTTCCACTGCCCGGGCCGGCTCTTTTAAACTCCTGTCCGTGGCCGGGGCTTATTGGCGGGGGGATGAAAAAAATTCACGTCTCAGCCGTATTTACGGCACTGCCTTTTTCGAAAAAAGACAGCTTAAAGAATACTTAAGCCTTTTGGAAGAAGCCAGACGCCGCGATCATCGTAAATTAGGTAAGGATCTTGAATTATTTGGTTTTTCAGATGAAGCCGGCGCCGGTTTAGCGATATGGCATCCCCGCGGCATGTTGTTGCGCTATCTTATTGAAGAATTTGAACGCCAGGAACACCTGCGGCGGGGATATCATATGGTTCAAGGCCCGCAAATATTAAAAAGCGATTTGTGGAAAAAATCGGGTCATCTTGATTATTATAGCCAAAATATGTATTTTACGGAAATTGATGAAATGACCTATGCCCTGAAGCCTATGAACTGTGTGGCTCATATGCTTATTTATCAATCCAAAATCCGCAGTTATCGCGAGCTGCCTTTGCGGTACTTTGAACTGGGCACAGTACACCGTCATGAACGTTCCGGAGTCCTGCACGGCCTTAGCAGAGTCCGCGCCTTCACCCAGGACGACGCTCACATTCTCTGTACCCCGGAACAGGTGCAGGATGAAATATGGGGCGTGATGAATTTTATCACTGATGTCATGGGCATATTCGGTTTCGAATATTCCCTGGAGTTATCCACCAGGCCGGACGGATCTATCGGCAGTGACGCTGACTGGGAATTGGCGACTAACGCCTTGCTTAACGTACTTGGCAACAGCGGGCACGGTTATAAAATAAATGAAGGAGACGGCGCCTTTTACGGCCCCAAGATTGATGTTAAAATAAAAGACGCGCTGAAACGGGAGTGGCAATGCGCTACTATTCAATGCGATTTTACTCTTCCGGAAAGATTCGATTTACATTATACCGCGTCTGACGGCAGTCTGCGCCGCCCGGTGATGTTGCACCGGGTTATACTTGGTTCCATTGAGCGGTTTATTGGCATTCTTATCGAACATTACGCCGGGGCTTTTCCTTTGTGGTTGGCGCCGGAACAGGTAAGAATTCTTACAGTTACAGATCGCGCTGATGCTTGGGCCATGGAAAACAGAGAAATTCTGCGCGCGGCCGGCATCCGGGCGGAAGTTGATTTGCGCAATGAAAAATTGGGGGCAAAAGTCCGAGACGCGCAAGTATTCAAACTTCCCTATATGGTAATAGCGGGCGACCAGGAGGTTGAAAGTAACCTTGTTACCGCCCGTCTGCGTTGCGGAGCAAATTTGCCCGCAATGACGATTGAGGAATTTATAAACAGATTGCGGGATGAAACCCAAAAGAAGCAAAATTGATTTTTAACTTTAAATTGAAGGAGGTTAATGGCTACCGCGCCCAACGTTAAACAGGACAAAGTAAGAGTGAATGAGCAAATCAGCGCCCCTTCAGTACGTTTGATAGGAGCTGACGGTGAACAGATAGGCATTGTGCCTGTTGCTCAAGCTATGGATTTAGCCGCTCAGTCTTCTTTAGACTTAGTGGAAGTAGCTTCTCAGGCTACCCCGCCGGTATGCCGGATAATGGACTATGCCAAGTTCAAATATCAACAGGCTAAAAAAGCTCAGGAAGCTAGAAAAAAACAAACCCATACCCTGGTTAAAGAAGTAAAATTACGGCCTAAGATTGAAGAACACGATTTTACTTTTAAAATGAAAAATATTATTCGTTTTTTGCAGGAACACAATCGGGTTAAAGTAACTGTACAATTCAGAGGCCGGGAGATATCCTACGCCGATTCAGGACGTAAATTGCTGGAGCGGGTGGCGAATGAAGTCGCTGAATTGGGTGTGGTGGAGGGCGCGCCCAAATTGGAAGGGCGTTTTATGTTGATGGTCTTGGCCCCTAAATAATGCGAAAAATGCTTGGCGTCCGGGTATGGACGCCCCGTAATTTTTGTTAAGGAGATTTTATGCCCAAAATTAAAAGTAACCGTGCCGCGGCTAAACGCTTTCGCTCCACAGCGAGCGGAGTAAGACGTAATAAGGCTTATGCCAGCCATATACTGACCAAAAAAAGCACCAAACGTAAACGTGGTTTGCGGCAGGGCGCCATGGTGGATGCGGCCAACCTTAAATCCATAAAAAAATTGCTGCCCTATATATAAAAAAGAGCAAGGAGTCAAATAATGGCGCGAGTAAAACGCGGGTTTAAAGCCCGTCACCGCAGAAATAAAATTCTTAAATTGGCCAAAGGCTATGTATCTGCCCGCCGCCGTTTATTTCGCTCGGCAGTGGAAACGGTGCAACGGGCTTTGGTATTTGCCTATCGTGATCGCAAAGTACGTAAGCGCGAATTCCGTAAACTGTGGGTAGCGCGGATAAATGCCGCGGCCAGGGAAAACGGCCTGAGTTATTCCCGCTTTATTGCCGGGTTGAATAAGGCGGATATTGCTCTTAACCGCAAAATGCTGGCCGAACTGGCGGCCTGTGATGCCGGCACTTTTAATGCGTTGGCAATAATAGCCAAAAATGGGTGAGACAAAATTACCCCTAATTCCATTTCTAAATCAAAACTGCGTCCATGCAGTTTTAATTGGGCGGTTGAGGCTAAAGCGTGGTGAAAGCCTCAACCTTGTTGTAATAAATAATTTTATTTAAGAATATTTGTCTGTCTGCCGTTGTATAAAATATGTTTCGTCAGCAGTTGAGGTCAGATTGAGCTGTTTTGCCAGAAAGCGTTTATTTACATTTTTATGCTTAAAATGATCTGATTCAGTTTGGATATTATTTTTTTAGCTTGAGATGAATGCTTTGACCTCCATAGTTTATAAACCATATTATCGTATAGGTGAAATAGCTAAAATGTTAGGCGTGGAAACTCATGTTCTCCGTTACTGGGAGAGCGAGTTCCCTTTACTAAAACCTGTGCGCGCACCCAGCGGGCAACGGCTCTACCATGTCAGCCATTTGGATCTGCTGAAACTTATAAAAGAACTCCTGTATGATAAAGGTTATACTATTGCCGGAGCGAAAAAGGCTTTGGATGAACAGCAACCATATCCCTGCAACCCATCTTTTTTACAGTCAACGCAAATTTCCAGTCATAGTTTGCATAAGGAATTGAAAGAGTTATTGAATATTCTGAAATGACGCTACAAACTGTTATACAAAGCTAAGTATCCGTAAGCGCTTTTCTGCCAGGAGAAGTCCTGTTTCATTGCCCGGCGCATCATGGCCTGCCAAATTTTACCGTTTTTATACACCTTGAGCGCTTGCCTCAGCGCATTCAAAAAATTTTCCGGGGAATAATCATCAAAAGCAAAACCGGTTCCTTGACGGCTGGATCTGGTGTCAGGGCTGTAATTATGGACGGTATCGTGCAATCCTCCTGTATTGCGTACAATCGGAATCGTTCCGTAGCGTAAGGCGTAAAGCTGGCTCAAACCGCACGGTTCATAGATGCTGGGCATGAGCAGCATATCACTGCCCGCCTGAATGAGATGGGCCACTTCTTCACTAAATTCATTCAAGAGGCAAATTTTGTTGGGATGGCGGCCGGTCATGGCCTGCATCATATGTTCATAATGAGGTTCTCCGGTACCCAGAATTATTACCCGTATATCTTGCTCACTAAGTACAGTATCCAGAGCAGGCACCAGAATGTCCAGACCTTTTTGGTAGGTGAGTCTGCCTACCATGCCTAATATCGGCTGTTTATCAACAGGCGGCAAGCCGGCTATTTTCAGCAGGCGCTGACTGGATGTCTTTTTGGGCTGAAGATTATCGGCGCTAAAGGCAGCCGGGAGCCAGGGATCATGTTCCGGGGACCATACCGCATAATCCACTCCATTTAAAATTCCATATAAATCATCCTGCCTGTCCGCAAGAATACCTTCCATGCCGTACCCGAATTGCGATGTTTTTATTTCCTGGGCATAGCTGGGGCTGACAGTAGTGATAGCATGACTGGTTAGCAGACCTGCCTTGAGCAGAGAGATATTGCCCCAGTACTCAATGCCGTTTATATTGTTAAATTCCTGGTGCAGACCGGTCAGGAAAAAGTCCTTATAAGGAAATATGCCCTGGTAAGCCAGATTGTGGATGGTCAAGACGGTGGCGGCATTATCCAGAGGACTGGGCGCAGTGGCTCCAGTGCTTAAAATTGCCGGCAGCAGGGCGGTTTGCCAATCATGAACATGCAGTATCTGCGGGTTAAGCTCCAATGCTTTACTCAAGGCAATGACCGCACGGCAAAAAAAGCTGAACCGGGCCAAATTATCACCAAAATCGCCGTTATGATCGGAATACAAACCCGGACGGTCAAATAATATGGGGTTGCCCAGGAGATAAACAGTACACCCGCCCAGTATCCCTTGCCATACTTCTATTTCCCAATCAAGCGCTGACCATGCATATAAAGGGCCTAAATCAAGACGGGTGAAATTTTGTTTATTTATCTGTTGATAAGCAGGCAAAACCAGGGTCACATTGAGTCCCAGCCGAGCCAGGGCAGGAGGTAGAGATCCCAGAACATCACCTAATCCGCCGGTTTTGGCTAAAGGAGATACCTCAGATGCTACAAACATAACTTTTGATATTGCGCGCGCCATAATCCAATTCTCCAAATCAGGCAATGATAATTATTAAATATAATTTTATTGCCTTTAATGCAATCAGGCAATGATTTTAGCGACACAGGGATCATATAAAATTGCGGAACAGTTTTTCCATCGCTGTCTGACGGCATTTTATGAAAATGGTATACTTGATCGTCAGCCGCTTGTTCTCGGGATTTTGACCCGGCCTTCCGGGACAGCCTCCCAATATTATAAGGAGTGAAATGAGTATTACCCTTACCGATATACCAGGCATACTTGTCGGGCATTCGACCAGAAAAGGAACCGGGTGTACTGCTGTATTGTGCCCTGAAGGATTGGTGCCGGGTGTGGCGGTCCCAGGACTTGCTCCCGGCAGCAGAGAATTGGAAATGATGCGTTCTCAAAACGCTGTACCGGAAATACACGGCATATGTCTTACTGGCGGCAGTTCTTTCGGTCTGGCTGCGGCCAGCGGAATAGCGCGCTATTTATCGCAGAATGGCTATGGACTCAAAACGCCCGGCGTGCCATTGCCCATAGTGCCGGCAGCGGTTATTTTTGATTTATTAACTAATGAACAGCCCGGCGTCTTACCTGATGAGAATATGGGTTTTGAAGCCGCGCAAGCCGCGAATACCGATCCGGTATTAAGCGGACGTTTTGGCGCCGGCACCGGGGCAGCCTGCGGCCACTTAAGCGCACAATTACATCCTACCGGCCTGGGTTCGGCGGGCATACAATACAAAGAAGCCCAAGTTGCCGCCTTAATTGTTAATAATGCTCTGGGCAACATCTATCATCCTTTAACCGGCCAATTTCTCAGCGGGGCTTTGGATGAAAACGGTCAGCCTTTATCCCAGGAAGCTACTATGGAAGCGCTTTATCGGGGCGCTCTGGGTTATAACCAGAACACCATGCTGGCATTGGTAGCCACCAATGCCAAGCTCAATAAAGGAGCGGCCAACCGTATTGCCGGCATGGCTTATGCCGGTATATCCAGAGCAGTACGCCCCAGCAACCTTATGTTTGACGGCGATGTTGTCTTTATGCTGGGACAAAAAAAGGGGCCGGCAGTAAATCAGAATCTGTTGGGACATATGGCCGCCCAGGCTGTCAGCATGGCTATTGTAAATAGCGTCAGTACACCATAATTGGTCGATCCTTGAACAGACCAGCCCCCCTGATTACGGTTTGCTTTTTTAGGATTTCTTAAAATGCGATTACAAACGAAATTGATGTGTATAACCATTATCCCTCTGTTGCTGCTGTTTTCACTGCTCCTCTTTCTTTCCCACCGCACGGCCAGCCAGCAGGCCATAACCATAGCCGCGGCTTACGCGGAAAATCTGGCCATGCAAGAAGCCAGACCTTTTCTGGCCATGCTCAACCGGGGCTATGCCGTGAGCCGCGGGCTGGCCGCCATTGCCGCCGGCCTGAAAGCGCACTCCGTTACCGACCGGGGGCTGGCTATGGCTTTAGTGCGCCAAACCCAGCTTGATAACCTGGATTTTATGGGAAGCTGGCTCATGTTTGAGCCCAACGCCCTGGATGGATCTGATGAGCGATATTTGCCTGAACATAATAATAATTCAGCGCAAGAGCTTTACGGCCAAGACGCGGATTATACTTTGCACGATGCAGCATCTATTTACGGAGCCATAAATATCTATTGGATTACGGATGATAAGGGTACCGGAGTTATACCTGTTAACAGCGGGGATACTACCGGCTTTGATGAACCCTATTATTTTCTGGCGAAAAATTCCCGTAAAACCGCTTTTCCTGATGCATATATGGATGAAGACGCCCATGCCCTCATAACCTCTATTTCTTCTCCTATCCTGCTGGATGACGTTTTTCTGGGTGTAGCCGGAGTTGATATCGGGCTTGCTTTTCTACAAGAGACCGTCGCTGCCATTAAACCCCTGGACAGCGGCTTCTTGACTGTATATTCAGCCACCGGCACGGTTTTGGCTTCGCCGGAAGCGAGCCTGCTGGGGCAGCCCATGCCCGACTCCACTCCTGAAGAATTGCGCAGAGCCATACTCGAGGGCAAAGAATACACTTATATTGCTGTCAATGGACCGGAAAACAGGGAATATCTGCATTTTCAGGTTCCTTTGAAATATGCTGACGATCAATCTGCCTGGAATTTTGTGGTCAGCCTTCCTCTGGATAAGCTGTTGGCGGAAAGCAGCGCCGCCATATTCCTGGAGATCGTCATAACTATACTGGGGCTGATCGGGGTGCTTTTATTAATCATTATTCTGATTCGCAGCATGATTCGCGGCCTCACTTCCGCCATATCTTATGCCAATACTATCGCATCCGGTGATTTGGATGCCTCTTTCAGTTTTAAAAGACAGGATGAAGTAGGGGAACTGGCTGATTCCCTGCGAAAAATGACAGAATGGATGCGTGAATCCTTGCGCGATTCCCATAAACTGGTAGAGGAAAATGCACACGCGCGGGCCAAAACTGAAGAACATCTGGCCTTGATTGAGGCAAAATCCAACGAAGATTCCCTGCGTAATAAATCAGTCGCCCAACAGGTGAATCAGGCCATCGAACGCGCTATGAATGCCAGAGAGCAGGCGCGGCGCGGGGCCGATTCCCTGGAGATCGTCAACCAATCGGTGCAAAATATAGTGGAAGGCGGACAGAAGCTCCAGGATATTTTAGGTTCTCTGGGTGAACACGCTAATGGAGTGAGCCATATCATGATCGCTATTTCCGGGATAGCGGATCAGACGAATTTACTGGCTTTGAATGCCGCAGTGGAGGCTGCCCGCGCCGGGACAGCCGGGCGCGGTTTCGCGGTAGTGGCCAGTGAGGTAAGAACCTTGGCGGAAAGAACAATTCAGTCGGTCCATGAGGTGGGAAAAGTGACTTCGGCTATTCAAGGCAATGCCAAAGATTCAGTATCCGCTATGGATGACTTCCTTAAAGAAATTTTGAGAACAGCCGATGTCTCAGCCGAATCGGTTGTTCTTTTGAAACAGATTATAGAGACGGTGGAGCAAAGCTGCCTTGAAGTACGGGAGATAAGTACGCTGATGGAAGCCGGCCCGCAAAAGTAAAAATTCTTGCCTTATTATCTTTCTGGCTCATGAGAACATTTTTTTAGGCGGCGGCCGCTTTCAAGCGGCGCCTGAAGGTAAGCGTTCTCCCCTGAAAAGTCGTTTTTGACTTTTCAGGGCCTACTATTTAGGACGCCGGGTTTTTTTTCTTGATTTTAAAGAATTTCCGGTAGTCATATTGGGAGGGAGGGATGTCTTTAAGCAGGGTTTCAATATCTATTTTGTTTAAAAAGTCATCATCCAGGCGTTCACAGACCAGAATTTTAAATTTTTCCGTGCCGCCCAGGGCATCCACTATGGCCAAAGGCGGAACCCAGTTAAAGCCTGTCACCATGGCCGTGTCGGCGGAATGTATATTTTCACCGATCTCACGGGATATGTATATGCCGTACAGGGCATGGCGGATTAAAAAGCGCAGGCAGAAATCAGCTTCCCGCGACTTGTCATTGACCAGGACAGAAAAGGCCTGCTCATAGTTTTCATTTTGCAGAGCCTCTGTCATGGCTTTGGCAAAGGGAAAGTCATACTTTACTTTAGGGCGATAAATTCTGGAGACAACTTCATATACATTGGACAGTCTGCCGCCGTCAGGATTTTTAATGGTCTGATAAACGCCGCCGCCGCTTTTTTTGTCGCCAAGTTTATTTTTGTCTATAAGCTCCCGCACATACGCGGGCAAGACGAAAGTATCATGCAGATAGTCATTGGTATTGAGCAGAATATTGTCCACAATGGCTTTGTGTACGTCCAGTCCCACAAAGTCGGCAGTAAGAATGGGAGCCAATCTGCGGCCGCTGAACTCGCCAATCAGACTGTCAATATAATCTATGCCGCCTAAGGCTTGGAAAGTTTCGGCAAGTTGCATGGCTTCGTTGATAAACTGAAAGCCGATACGATTACCTATGAATCCGGGCGCGTCTCTAACTTCCACTACATCACGTTTCAGCACATTTTTCAGATAATCTTTTACCTCAGCCACAAGCGCCGGATCGGTATGGTCAGAAGGTATAAGTTCACATAAGGTCAGGGTACTGGGGGGATTAAAAAAATGTATGCCCATAAAACTGTTTCTAAATTTTTCGCAATAGCTGCCTGACAGATTATTGACAGAAAAACCGGAGGTGCCTGTGGCAATTATGGCGCCCGGTTTAACAAAGGGAGCGGCTATGGTATAAATTTCTTTTTTAATTGCCAGGTTTTCGGAAACGCTTTCAAATACCAGATCTGAAACCGCAATACACTCTTTAAGCCTGTCATATGTTATCGGTATAAGGTCGAGCAAACTCTGATCTTTTACCAGCGTTCTGGCTGTATCCACGGCCTTTTGGGCTGCCTCTGCCCTTCTGCATACCATATAAACCTTTGCCTTGCCCAGAGAAGCAAAAATAGCCGATACACTACATCCCATTGCTCCGTTGGCGCCAAGTACGCTGACCGTGTTAATTTTCATTTTTATATACTCTTTCTCACATTTCCAGAATCACTTAGTGGGTAGTCTTTCAAACACATTAAATTTTAAGATATTGTCACTTAAAAACAAAGATATCATTCAAAGTCCGTACGGCAACATAAATATAACACGGGCAGATCCCTCGACCAATTTGGAGAATATTTCATTACATCTCAATCAATGGGATTTGCTTGGTTTGTATTTTTAGCTTAAGTCGGTCACTCAAGGCAATATTTCATCCGGTGAGGAATATACAAAATCACGGTTACTGAAGTAACAACAACTTAATTGACTGTAACCATCATAAAAACTATATTGACATTACAAGATAAGAAATACGGCTCTAAATACAAGAAATTTTTTGATAATACAATTGAAGTTTATCATATCCGTTATTCATTGTAAAGGATATTATTGGGCCATTCTGCGGATTTTTCAAATTACGGGATCTTGCGGCGAGGCCGCGCCGGAAATTGAGACCTCTGCTTATCCTTAATAGTTCAGGCCTACTCTATCCCGTACCTGCTGTAGGGTAGGGAAGGCAGCCTGTCTGGCTTTTTCCGCGCCTCGCTTCATAATATCCCTGATGGCGCCAATATTTTGAGTAAGTTGTTCCCGTTTGCGGCGATGAGGCGTAAAATATTCCCACATGCGTTCGAATAGTTCCTGTTTTACCTTACCGTAACCCAGTCCGCCTGCCAGGTAACGGTCAGCCAATTCTTTTTTTTCATTTTGATTCAAAAAAAGGCTGAGTAAAGCATACAGATTACATTTGTCGGGGTTTTTGGGCATTTCCACAGGAGTGGAATCAGTGACAATACTCATAATTTTCTTGCGCAGGTTTTTTTCGTCAGCAAAGATATTCAAAGTATTGTCATAGCTTTTAGACATTTTTTGTCCATCAATTCCCGGTATTACCGCGGAATCGTCCTCGATTCTGGCTTCAGGCAGCACAAAAGTCTCGCCATAAGTATTGTTGAATTTTATAGCTATGTCTCTGGTCATCTCCAAATGCTGTTTTTGATCCCTGCCCACAGGTACAATATGCGCCTGATACAACAAAATATCTGCGGCCATAAGCACCGGATATTCGAATAGACCGGCATGAGGAATGAATCCTTTGGCAATTTTATCTTTATAAGAAGTGGCTCGCTCCAACAGTCCCATAGAGGTATGATTATTCAATATCCAAGTAAGTTCACATACTTCAGGTACATCAGCCTGCACATAAAATATGGATCGTTCCGGATCAAGCCCCAAAGCCAAGAAATCAAGGATAGCATCCATGGTACCCTGAGCCAGCCTGTTTTTGTCCTGCACTGTGGTCAAGGCATGGTAATTAACAATAAAACAAAATAATTCATTCTCTTCCTGATATTTAATCATGGGGCGCATCATAGCAAAATAATTGCCAATGTGTAAGGCTCCGGATGGCTGAATGCCGGACAAGACCCGCATAAGAATACAACTCCCTTAACTGTTGATGATCATAAATAATGCCACAGGTATATTTCTAAGGCGATAGTTTACGATAACCCCAAACGTTGTTCAATATAGTGTATTTCCTGGGATATTTTGGAGTCGAGGCTGAGATTGCGCTCTATCTGCTCAACTCCGTATATGACAGTGGCATGATTGCGGCCAAATAATTTACCCAGTCCGGCATAAGAGACATCAGTATGTTTACGGCACAGAAACATAGCTAGATTGCGTGGTTTGGTAATCTGGCGGCGCCGGCTTTTACCGCTCAGGTCTTTTGAGTCCAGACCGTAACTTTGGGCAACCTCAGCCATAATAGCTTGTGGCGAGACACGCTTCAAACGCAGCATCATATTACAGAGGACTTCATTGGCTAATTTGATATCAATATCGCGGCCGGTCAGGCTGCTTTTAGCCACTACCCCTACTAACGCCGAATGGAGGCGGCGAATATCATCGTATGCTTCCTGAGCCAGAAATTCCAGCACTTCAGGAGCGATATTAATGTCTTCCGCCTGACAGTATTTTTGCAAAATGCGTATTCTGGTACTGTGATCAGGAGGAGTAATGGCAGTGGTAATGCCTGAACACAGACGGCTGATAAGTTGCGGTTTAAGGCCGTCAATTTCATGGGGAGGACAATTGCTGGTAAAAACTATCTTTTTCCCCGAATCCATCAGAGCGTCCAAAGTATAGCTGAGTTCATCTTGGGTTTTGTCTTTACCAACCAGAAATTGAATTTCTTCCAGTAATAAAAGGTCGCAGTCCCGGCGAAAGCGATCCTTGAAAGCTTCAATTCGGTTTGAACGCAAACCGGATATCATTTGATTTGTGAAGTCTTCAGCAGTCAGATAGGCTATACGGCTTTGCGGGGCATGGCAGAGAAATTGATGGCCGATTGCTTGGGTCAGATGGGTTTTGCCCAATCCGGTGCTTGAGGCTATGAACAGGGTATTGCTGAAAATTTGTTTTCCTTCCGCCAGCGCCCGGGCGGCGGCAAAAGCAAACTCATTACTCTGGCCCGAAACAAAACGGTCAAAGATAAAACGGGGATTTAAGTTTAAACCTTTAAAATTCTGCAACAACGGCAAGGACTGCTGCCGCAGAGACGGGGCCGGAAGAGGAGAGAGATTGGCAGAGGATAAAACTGTAAATTTTAATTTTAATTTTTCATCCAATTCTTTCAATTTATTCTGTAACATGCCGAAATAATTATTTTTCAAAAAACTTAAATGAAAGGAATTAGGACAAGCCAAAGTCAATTCCTCTCCTTGCGGAGCCATAATAATAAGCGGATTTACCCAGAGATTAAATTCCTCTTCCTGTAAATTTTGTTTTAATAGGCTTTTAAATTCTTTTTCAATTTTTATCACTTCGACAGACAAAATTAGCCACCATTCCCTAAACCAAAGCGTTAGGTTGAAGAATATATATTTCCCGCCCAGGTGATTTATTGGAACCACGTTGTCTAAAAGCGAAAATTGGGAATTCGCTCTCGCCGCCCGTCAAGCGGTTTGATTAGAAGTCATTTAACAAACTTCTAATTTTTAAAGTGAGATTCGAATAAATTATGGATTAACTTTACCGAAAGCCTTATTGCAGTCAACCAGCTCAGAGAGCCTAAAAAAGCTTCCGCCTCATCTTATGCCTTTAGCCAGATAACTATCCAATAATTAAAAATTTTTCATCAAATTGTCGTTACGGCAACCTGGAAAGCAAAAAATTTTTTCCCGCTAACTATGGATTTTCATTTATCTTCATAAGTTTTTCACATTTGTGGAGTGCTTTTCCCATTTATTTAAACTTTATTTTTTTATAAATTTCTTCTGTTTAATCTTTTTTTCTGCTTTTTTCGAATTCCGAAATTGTCATATATCTAACTTTGTCATAATATTATAAAAATACTTTTGCAGAAGCAGAAAAATATTTTTGCCGGTCCCGGCAAATTATGCCCCATCAGGAGATGCATCTCTAATTAGCTGTTAACTTATTAATAATATAGATTTTATTTAAAACATAGCCCGGCGTCATTATAATATGACGTTTTCTACTCGGGCACTTCATCGTGAACTCACGGTGATTTACTGCATTAAAAAAATGCCGACACGTGAGAATAGAGTGCAATTAGCCGATAGACCTGCTGAATTATGATGTTTATCAATATTTTTTAACTATATGTTTATATTATTTTCACAGATAACTATTGTTTTTTTAATCACTGTCAAATTGTAACTGACAGTTTTTCAACATCCTCATAGAAATAAAATCCTAATAAAATAAGTATAATAAGCCAATTATTAATGTTTTAATATCAATTTTTTAAATTTTTTAAACCTGTAGCATTCTTATAGTGATATAGGTATGCCCACAAGGTAAGAATGAATTGTCCAATTTTGCTTTGCGTTTCCTTAACACTATAAAATATAAGCTTCAGATGACAAAAAATAGCAGTCGATCCTGAAAAACACTAAATATGCTGATATTAAAACGTAATTCTATAAAAACCATATTTTTTCGGCCGGATATGTTTTTAAGGATCGGCTATTCCGGTTTATAATCATCTGGATTTTTCTAAAATATAAAGTTATTATTTAAATTTCCAAGAAAACTGGCCTCATAATTTCAATTCCTCCGACAAAACCTATTTGCTGTCAGGAGCCGCTTTATGACAATACTTTTTCCTGCCAATGAGCAGTACTGGTTCTTAAGTAACCTTTTAGGCACCCCGGTAATGTATCAAAATAAAATACTGGGGCGCATCAAAGATATTACAGCCTTGCTCAATGAGAGTTTGCCCCGGGTCAGTGCCTTGCTCCTAACCGCGCCAGGGCGCACACTTAAGATTCTTCCCTGGGAAATGCTTGAAGTTAAAATCCATGCTTCCGGCAAAGTACTTTTGAATAGTAAAAGCCATGAATTGCCGCTTTTTACCCACGCGTCCGCCAGCCACGTGATGCTGCGCAGCCATCTGCTGGATCGTCAAATTGTAGACACAGCCGGAGCAAAAGTGGTGAGAGTAAATGATTTGCAATTAGTCCTGCGCCGTAATATCCTCTTACTTAATAAAGTGGATGTCGGCTTTACCGGTTTATTGCGCCGCGCCTGCCTGTTGCGTCCCTTTAATCTCCTCACTCAGTTTTTTTTCGAACATAAATTAACTGATAATCTCATCTCCTGGAATTTGGTACAATCGGTAGGTTCGGAAGATTTACTGCGCTTACGCTTGTCCCAAAATCGCCTGTCCCGCCTCCATCCGGCCGATTTAGCAGATATTATTGAAGATCTGGATTTTCCAGAACGCGCCAGGCTATTTAAAGCCTTGGATATTGAAACTGCCGCCGATATTTTGGAAGAAACCGATACGAAAGTTCAGCTCTCACTTTTATCCACAGTACCGGATTCCAGAGCTTCGGATATTCTGGATCAGATGTCTCCTGACGAAGCGGCGGATATTTTACAAGGTATGGATCAGGAGCGGGCTGAAAATATTTTGCGTGATATGGAAGAAGATCAGGCTAAAGATGTGCGCACTTTACTCACTCATGACCAGAAGAGCGCTGGCGGTCTTATGACTACGGAATATCTCACAATGGGATCTATGGCCACAGTAAATCAAGCCATGGACTTTGTCCGGGAACAGGCAGGGGAGAATGAAGTCATCTATTATATATATGTACAGGATAGGGGAGGGGGATTGTTGGGTGTGGTAAGTTTGCGTGATATGCTTCTGGCCAATCCTAACGCCAGCTTGGCTTCAATTATGACTGGCCGGCCAGTATATGTGGATATCAATGCTGATTACGAAGAAGTAGCTGATATGTTCGTTAAATATGGTTTACGCGCTCTGCCGGTGCTGGATGAAAATATGCATTTGCGCGGAGTGTTGCGTCTGAAGGCTTTGCTGGAGACAGTGGCGCAGCGTCTGAAATAATCAAATACGTGTTTCGGTATTATATAAATGATTGATAAAATTAAAAATCTTAGCTTATGGAAACGGCTGGGCCTTATAATGGCAATAGCCGGCCCCGGCATTATCACGTCCAATGTTGACAATGATGCCGGAGGAATCACCACCTACTCGTTGGCAGGATCTGAATTCGGCTTCAAATTACTGTGGAGTCTGCTGCCTATTACTATTATTCTGGTTGTAGTGCAAGACTTAAGCGCGCGTATGGGTACTGTCACCGGCAAAGGCTTGGCCGCTCTGATTCGCGAACGTTTTGGCGCAGGGATAACTTTTTATTTGATGATTGGACTCGTTTTTACCAATTTGGGTAATACTATCGCCGAGTTTGCCGGGGTAGCGGCATCTATGCAGATATTTGGCATAAAACCAGTCATATCTGTTCCTCTTTCCGCTATTCTGGTATGGTTTCTGGTGCTTAAAGCATCTTATAAAGTAGTGGAAAAAGTATTTCTCTGGGCCTGTCTGTTTTATATATCCTATATTATATCAGGAATTATGGTTGAACCCGATTGGGGGGCAACAGTAAAGACTATAATTGACCCGGATAATTTCGATCTATCCTATGAAGCTACTATTATGGTGGTGGCCTTGGTAGGTACAACCATTGCCCCTTGGATGCAATTTTATCTTCAGGCTTCTATTGTGGACAAAGGCTTAACTTATAATAATTACCGTCTGGTGCGATGGGATGTCATTATAGGTTCTGTTTGCGTGGCTGTCGTCGCTTTTTTTATTATTCTGGTCTGCGCCATTACTATGTATCCACATGGTATCATCATTGAAGATGCCAGTCAGGCCGCCTTAGCCCTGGCTCCGGTCGCCGGTTATTATGCTTCCACGTTGTTTGCGTTCGGCCTTTTAAATGCCTCTTTATTTGCCGCCTGTATTTTGCCTCTGTCCACGGCTTATACCGTATGTGAGGCCTTAGGCTGGGAAGCTTCCGTAGATTTGCGTTTTAGTGAAGCTCCGCAATTTTATGTTTTATATGCTATGATGATTATATTGGGAGCTGGAATCATTATGATTCCCAATCTCCCATTAATACCCATTATGTATTTTTCCCAAGTATTAAATGGGTTGGTTCTGCCTGTGGTTCTGTGTTTTATGGTGCTTTTGGTTACGGATGAACAATTGATGAGGGAAGCCCGTCTGGGCAGGCTTGGCATGATCTTCAATTGGGGAGTGGTGGTTATACTTTCTTTATTATCCGTTTATTTGGCTTGGGTATCAATATTCTGACAAATTGCGAGGCGGTCTGTCCGTGTCCCGCTGAACCCAGCATATTTGCAAAGGGAGAATATCATGAGTTTATCGGAAAAATTTGTTGGCCCTATTTCGAAAATCAAATATGAACAGTTGCCCTCCGAAGTGATATTTAAGGCCAAATTATGCATTCTTCATACGTTTGCCTGCACATTTGCCGGCCTTGACTCAAGTTGGTCAAAAGCCGCCCGGGATATGACTGCGGCTTTTTATCCTGACGGGGATACTTCTGTATGGTTTACATCCCAGCGCACCAATGTGGCGGAAGCCGTTTTCACTAACGCGGTGGCAGTACAGAGTATTTTATATGAGGATATCCACCGTGATTCCAACGCTCATCCAGGGATAATTATTCCACCTGTGGTTTTAGCTCTGGGAGAACATTTACATTTAGATGGTAAAAAAATAATCACAGCGCTGGTAGCCGGTTACGAAATGATGGGACGTATCGGGCGCGGAACAGTATCGCCTGATTTTGCCAGCCGCGGTTTCCGGCCCACTTCCATTATTGGCACCTTCGGCAGTGCCATAAGTGCTGGAATATTATTGAATTTGACATATAAAGAACATTTGTGCGCCTTCGCTTTGGCTGCCAATTTTACTTCCGGTATCAATGAATGGGCTTTTGCCGGTTCAGATGATCTCTACTTTCAAAACGGATGGGCGGCCCGCGGCGGTGTGATAGCCGCCGCCCTGGCGGCTCGCGGCGTCACTGCTCCCACAACTATTCTGGAGGGCAAAAACGGTTTTATTAATGCTTACAGTTTTTCCTCGGAAAATCTGAAGGCGGTAAATTGTGAAGACGGTAATTTTGTCATCTCTGATGTGCTTTTCAAACCGGCTCCCGCCTGCGCCCTGGTGCAGACGACCGGACAGGCAGCCCTTGACGCCCGGAAAGCGGGCATCAAGCCTAAAGATATTGTCAAAGGTGAGATTATAACTTTTGAACTGGGCAAATCTTATGCCGGTTGTGATTATGCCGGACCTTTCAGCAATGTGTTGCAAGCCAGGATGAGTAATCAGTTTAATTTTGCCGCCGCCTTGGTAAACGGGAAGATTACCAATCAAAATTATTTAAATTTCGCCGATCCCAAAGTTAATGATTTGGCCGGAAAATTAACAGTAAGGGTAGAGCGTGCATATACTGATGCGTTTCCGGTAAAACAGCCGGTGCGTGTCGATTTGATCATGTGTGACAATCAGCTTCGCAGTTTTTATCGCGAAGAACCGGTCTATTTGGATGCAGAGACTATTGTTTCTAAATTGTTCGATTATTGTACTCCGGTTTATGGACGGTCATTGGTGGAGCAAGCGCTGGACAGGATTTTTAACCTTGAAAAGATATCCGATGTGAGTGGACTGTGCCGTTTATTCTCCGTTGATGCTATATGAAGAACAAGTTTGTCTGCACACGACATTTACCATGGATTCAAAGAGGGCGAAATTTTTGGGCTACGCCATAGTTTACATAATATAACTTATGCGACACTAATTTAAATAAATATTATCTTCTTCAAACAGGCTTGCATAAACCCAATATTAGTCGCATAAGTTATATTATGTAAACCAATATAAAAAGCCCGGCACATATAGCCTCTCCAGAACTTCCTGATAAAATAGCCATAGGGTGAGTCCCCCGAGTCCAAGGGCAAGGAGGTGATGTCCCATATGATGGAACAGTTCCTAATGGACATTCTGGACACAGTTGTGGCCGGTGTCCTTGTGGTGTTTATTTCTCGCTATTTTTTAGGGCGTTAAATAGGTTGCCTCTGTAGGAACTGCGATCCTACAGAGGCACAAACTTTAAGTCTGACAGAATGATTATAGAAAAGTATTACAATAAGGAGTTGCCACATGTGGACCATAGATGGAGAGGAAGTCATTGTTTTGGGGGACAGAACAACCCATGGCGGAGAAGTTATCACGGCGTCAGAAAAAGTTTCTTTGCTTGGTAAACCAGTCGCCTGTGTGGGCGATCAAGTTACCTGTCCGCGATGCGAAGGTATACATACCATCATTTCCGGTGCGCCGAGAGCAACCGCCTACGATAAGGCGATAGCGAGAAACGGAGACAGCGTTTCTTGTGGAGCTAAGCTGATCAGCGCGAGCGCGGCCATTCGTGGTGTTCGGTTAGAGGATGACAACAGCAACATGGTTCCATTTGGTGAGAGGTGGATCAGCGGGAGCGCGGACATTCTTGGTGTCAGAAGGCTTGTCGAATCAAAGGCTGTGGATGAAAAAACACATGAATCCCAGGCAGAATATCCTTACATTGATGATGATGAAGGAAATCTTTATCGGGATGAATTAGGAATATATCTTGGCAGCCAACCGGCATTAACCAGTAAGAGTTCTATCATTTTTGAAAATAAACCAGGATTTGAAGCTTTTGGTAATAATCCAAGTGCTTACGTGCTAGGCGGACTCACTCCAAACAAGGGTTTGGCGGGGTCGTTAAATGATGCCGCCAAAGGAGTAACGTATCTTGTTGTTTATGGTGACCCCAAAACAGGCAAACCGTCAAGTTGGCGACTCTACGAGTACAGAGGAACAGGAAAATATGCGCCTGACACTAAGATAGAGATATATAAGTTTTTTCTGGTTCCAAATGTGAGAGAAGCTCAAAACAAAGTTTGGTTTCAAAAAAATTTAACTGCCTTCAGGCGTTCAAGGCCATAGTACCACGAATTACCAACCCCGTTAGATGATACATGAACAATTTAGAGGGAGAGATGTTTTTTACCATATGTTTTAACATGTTGGGCATTGTCTGCGTACTCGCCTTGGTCTGGCTGATAATAAAATTATTAATTACATTCAGAACTCCGCGCACGCCACTATCCCTAAAGACTAAAGTGTTATCTTTATTTTTGGGGCTCCTGATGGGATTTGTCGCAACTGTAGGAACAATTTACGCCTTTGTTGCAGGTTTTTTTATATTGAACATGCCCAACTTGGATGAATATAATATAATTGGTATGCTTTACCTAGCCGCTTGTTTTTCTTTTGTTTTATCCTATGTATTAAGCAAAATAACATGGCTTGTTTATCGACGTGGTTTGACAAAACTGATACTTTATAGCGCCCTTATTGTTTCTGTGTATTTCACATTGCAGCCAATTGGTTACAACTGGTTACGACTTTTATCCATCGTGCCGTAATTTGGTGAGCGTTGGTTTTCAATGTATTGACGCAGAATAGTAATTGGTGCATTGTCACAACTTCTGGAAAAATAATTTGTTAATGCCATAATAAATACAATATGTTAAGCTAGCTGAGTTCGCATAAAAAAATAACATTATGTAAACTAAAATGTTTTAAAATAAATTCCCGTTTTTCTCAGGTAAAAAAATTAAAGTTTTATGAAAATTATCCGAAAATAATTTTAGGGGAAATATTATTATGCCGCTGGGGTTAATAGGCATAAAATAACAAAAAATAAAGAACGATTGGTTGGGGGGGAACCGTGTCATCGATCATACCACCATACTTACGTATTATTTCTGGAGGGAATAACGCGAAGTTAAACCGCACCGTACCAAGCGCAAATGGTTCTGTGCGTCTTAGAGACAATAATTTGCAAGTCCCAACTAATTTACGGAGAAATATTTCAATTTCACCGTTAATGTCTGTTACCGCAGCCAATGATTGTTTAAAAGATATATTGAGCGCTGAATCCCCTATTCCTTTGGGAGATATTCACTTTAATCTTGATTATCACAGAGCCTTAAAACTTCTGCTGTGAATTTATTTCTTTAAGTTGAGAATCAGGCTGCGCTCAAGAATTACGCATATTTTTAATACCCATCCGGCCTCAAGTTATATGAAAATATAAATTATTTCGAGATAAGCGTGTATTTTATTATATTACGTGTGTTTTATTATATTATAAGGATATATACTTGATTCATAAAACTTTAAGAAAGAAATTAGCATGTTGCTTAATGCTTTAAACAGCGCGGTCAGTGGTTTGGAAATCAATAAACGCCGTTTGCAGCAAAGCGCACACAATCTGGCCAATGTCTCTACTCCTGCTTATGTACCCGCACGTATCGAACAAGGCGACATTGCTACAGGCGGAGTACGACAGATCGGCTCTACCTACCTTTTGTCAGGCGGTTTACAAATCACGGACCGTTCTTTAGATTTGGCTATTAACGGCGGCGGATTTTTTGTGCTGAATGACCCTGACTATGGTCAAGTATATACCCGGGCTGGCAACTTTTCAGTTAATCAGGAAGGTACTTTAACGGATCATGCAGGCCGTAGCGTTACGCCCGCCATTAATATCCCCGCCAATACCAGCCAACTGAATATCGATTCTCAGGGAGTATGGCAATCATTTGATAATAAAGGTAATTTGCTAAATCAAACTCAAATGCAAACTGCTTCTTTCGCCAATACGGGAGGATTGCTAAGTTTGGGGGGTAATAATTTTGTCCCTACTTCCGCTTCGGGGCCTGCTATATTAAATCCACCCGGAACCGCTGGTCACGGTGATATTATCTCCGGAGTTTTGCAGGCTTCCGGAACCGATTTAGCCCGCGAAATGGTGGAACAACTGGTTACTCAACACAGTTTTGAAGCCAATATAAAAACTATTCAAACAGTTGATCAGATGTTAGGTTCAATATTGAATATAAAAGCTTAAAAAATTATACTATCATCTCATAATAATTGATTTAATGTGTAAACATTTTAAAAAATTTTCTCATTTTGAATGGATAACGTTGCTTCCGGAACCTCTCCCCTCTCCTACTTTCATAAAATTGCAGAAATTTAAATTACGCCATCATTTTGATGACAACACATATGGACCTGTTTATGAAGTAGAAACAGTAACTACCCCGTGTCTGGACGCTGTGGTTATTATCATTTATACTCTTGTTCCCCTGCCCCAAGTCATTTTACGTCAAGGGATCCGCCCAGCTGCGGCATGCCGGACTTTGTTGTCTCTTCCTGGAGGACGCAAAGAAAAATTGCCGCCAATATTCTGGGAATTGCCCGCGGGCGGAGTGGAGCTTTCTGATTGGGAAAAAAATCCTGACACTGCTCTACAGTTGCGTGCTGAACAGGAAAGCTGGGAGGAAGTTGGATTGCGCTTACCATCCGATTCATTTTTTGAATTGGGGCCATCTATTTTTCTTGCTTCAGCTTTTTCCCCGGAACGAATCCATTTTATGGCTATCAGCCGCTCGCAGTCAGGGCCTTTTGATATCGCCCCACCCGGTGACGGACATCCTATGGAACAGGGAGCGTGGGCGCAATGGGTTGTTCTGGACGAAGCTTTAAATTGGTGCCGTAATGGTGAAGTGATTGACAGCAAAACGGAAATAGGTTTACGACGCCTGTCAGAATATCTTAATAAAATATAATAATTATTGATATTATTGAAGGAGATGACAGTTATGAGAATACTGCCGGAAGAAAGTATGGCCATTGCGGTGGATTATCAGGAACGACTTTTGCCAGCGATGCACAACGAAAAGGAATTATTAAAAAACTCCCGCATTTTATTCGAGGGGTTAAAAGCCCTGACTGTGCCGATTTTGGTTTCCCGCCAATATCCCAAGGGATTAGGGGATATAATACCGGCATTAAAAACAGAACTTCAGGATTGTCCTGTTTATGATAAAACAACTTTTAGTTGTTATGATAACCCGTCCATATATGCGGCCGTGAGAGAATTTAAACGTAAATATATAATTATCTGCGGAGTTGAAGCCCATATTTGTGTGTTACAGACAATAATTGACCTGCAGGCTGATGACTATCAAACTATATTTGTGGCTGACTGTATTGCTTCCCGGCAACATCTGGATTGGGAATTGGCTGTAAAAAGAGCAACCCAAGAAGGCAGTGTTATTACTTCCTATGAAACTATTTTGTTTGAACTGACCCGCGGCAGTCAAGCACCTGCTTTTAAAACTGTCAGTAATCTGGTTAAATAATACTGTTAATTTTATTAGTTATGTCAGATGCCAGACAAAAAAGCCAAAGGCATGAAAATTATCCATGTCCTTTGGCTTTTTTAACCGGAGTTATTCGGATGGCGTTTCTTTCATTTTAATATTATTGGCTGCCTGCATCAGGCGTTCGGACAGTTGTTGCATTTGCTTAATCTGATCCGCGGAAATATTTTTGTTATCTTGCATAAGTTCCTGGGACTTAGTGGCAAAGTCCAAAGATTCTTTTTGTAAGGCCTCCAATTCTTCCTTCGTAACGCCCTCAGCCTTTTGCGCCGCCTGTTCATATTTTACTACTAATTTTTCATAATCAGCAAGGAATTTGCTGTTTTTGTCATTTCCACAAGCAGGCAAAATAAAGATACACATTACCAGTAAGGCCAAACATAATCCCAGCGTTTTACCATTAAAAAATCTTTTCATACATCCTCTCTTTCTTGATGAAATCGTAGTATTTGAACATCAACCGTCAAATTTATATAAGCATACCCAAGCCCTCAAGCACGTCAAGTTAAAAATCGATTAAATCGAACAGGCGTAGGCTATGGCGAGCTATTCTGGGGTATCGATAAATACGGCATAATTTTCCTGCCGGGAAAATTATGCCGTATTTTCAAAGGCAAATAATATTTTATGAAATATAACTATGTGATTTTATTTATATAATTTTATAAAAATTTTGGCATACAATATGCTCTATATTTAAGCAACTTATGAATATGGGGGATGAATTATGAAATTGGACGACTATTTTAATCAAATCCTGAATATAGGCAATAATACTACCCTCGGCAACCAAAACAAAATTAGAAATAATAGTGGAGATATTTCTTTTGCCGAACAATTGAATCAAATCCTGCAGAATAATTCCTCTGTTCCCGATATTGCAGAAGATTCATTATCCATAGATAGGGGAATGGAAGAAAGTCAGTCTGTTGCCGGCCTTGCTCCTGAAGTCGACAGAGCGGGATTGAACCGGACTATCGCCAGTTTGGATAATCTTCTGGACATTTTGGAAAAGTATGAAACCGCGCTTGCCGATCCATCGGTGTCTCTAAAAAATATAGCCCCGTTAGTGAAAGATATGCAGGAAGAAGCAGAGCGTTTAGAATCTTCTCTAGAAAAAATTGATACTTCCCTATTCCCATTAGCTGATCAAATATTGGCCCAGACAAAAATTGAAACCATCAAATTTAATCGTGGCGATTATATTGAATAAGGTGACGCATTATGTCAACTATTAGCGCACTTCTTAATTTAGACAATAATGATTATCAGACTACTTTATTTAACCGCAAAAAAAATCATGAAGAAGATTTGTCGAAAGCCATTGCCAAACAACAGCAAAGAGAAGAATTCGTACAGGAACAGGTCGTGGCACAAAATCAAATTAGGCAGGCCTTACGTCAAATTGATATGATTGACCAAGAGATACAAGAGCTTTCTTGGGAACAGGCCCAACAAATGACAGAGATGGTGAGTATGCGGATAGCTGGCGCGGAGAACCATCACTTAGCTCAGATACAGTCTCCTGTATCCGGCGGATTGTTGCCTCCAGCTTACATTTAATACACGGTTCCCCGATCCAGGACGCTGGATCGTAATGGTGTAGGATCCCCTCCACACCAAGCCCCTAATGACGATGTTTAATCGTCTTCCCTCCCTGGTGGATGAGGCACCCCAGCCTCATCCACCTTTCTTTTCAAAATTCTCGGCCGATTAATGCGAATTACAATGTCATTTGCAATATGGCCTCATTTATATTATTTTTTAATATTATTATGAATTAAGAAATATATTTAACTCATGATAATAACTTGTTAATTCTCCATTTTAATCCGGTATGCCGCCACTTGCTTTCCTGATTATTTACCGCTTTTTTTACTGCCAAAGGATGTCCCGTGAGAATCACCATTTTTCGGCCTCGGGTGAGCGCCGTATAAAGTAATGAACGATTAAGCAATATGTAGTGTTCTTGTGCCATAACGACCACAACTATTGGATATTCACTGCCTTGTGATTTATGAATAGTGATGGCATAAGCCAAATCAAGATCAGCAATTTGATATTGATCATAGCGCAATATTTTATCACCCATTTTGATCAGCCAGTGATCATCATGTTTGTCCTGAACAAAACCTATATCACCGTTAAAAACTTCCAGATCATAATTGTTTCGCATCTGAATGACTTTATCACCCTTCTGTAAAACCGATACATCTTCTGTAGAAGGAGAAGGATTTATCGCCCTCCTCAGTAAAATATTTAAATTGGTGCAACCTAAAATACCTTTGCGCATAGGGGCCAGCACTTGAATATCTTCATTGGGATCGATCTCCATAGCCTTCGGCAAACGTTTAGCAACCAGCTCGACCAGAAACTGTGCCGCCTGAGTTGGATCAGAATTGTGGAAGAAGAAGAAATCACTATCCTTGCAGTTGGTTATTTCAGGCATTTGACCGTGCAAAACTCTATGGGCATTGTTCACAATCAAACCGGCTTCCTTTTGACGGAATATTTCCCGTAAAAAAGCCACAACTGCCGCTCCGCTATCAATAATTTGTTGCAGAATCATCCCTGGGCCTATTGAAGGCAGTTGAGCCACATCCCCAACCAGTAATAAACGGGTATCAGGAGCCAAGGCGTCGCTCAAATGATACATCAACCAGGTATCCAACATAGAAGACTCATCAATAATTACTAAATCTACAGGCAGAGGCCGCTTGCGGTTACGCAGGAAACGTCCATTTTTATACTCCAACAAACGGTGCAGTGTGCTGGCCTCAAAGCCACATGATTCCCCCAGACGCTTGGCGGCCCTACCTGTGGGAGCGGCTAAGGCGAAATTTAAACCAATATATTCAGATATCGCAATAATAGCCCGTACTAAGGTAGTTTTTCCTGTTCCGGGACCTCCGCTTAGAACACCTAATCCAGCGCCGAGTAAGTCAGATAAAGCTTGGGATTGGCTTGCTGATAACTTTAAATCCAATTTTTTGCTGCTCCAGGCAACAGCTTTACTAATACGTTTTCTGTCCAAAATACCCGGCAGAAGGCGTATATTGAATATATTTTTTGCTATCTTGTCTTCCATAAATTGTATAGCCGGTTGATAGACGGGTTCGTCGGGATGATCATATTCTTGGGCCAATATCTTATTGCGCAGCATTTCTTCCAAACCATCCAATATTGCCGGCTTCTCCACCTCCAATAATTTAGCGCTATCCTCAATTAATAAGCGGCGAGGGAAAAAAGTATTCCCCTCTTCCTGGCTTTGCAGGAGTACATGCCATAAACCGGCTTGAATACGTGACGGATGAGTGGAGGCTAAACCAATTTGGCGGGCAATACGGTCAGCGGTAAGAAAGCCAATGCCATGAATGTCTTGAGCCAGACGGTGCGGTTCAGTTTTTAATATTTTCAGAGAACCGGGACCGTAATGACGCCATACACGCAGAGATGTGCCCACACTTACACCGTGTTCCTGTAAAAACACCATGAATTCTCTTAATTCTCCATGAGAACGTACCGCTTCTGTAATTCTGGCGGCAGTTTTTTTACCAATTCCTGGAACTGACAGTAAAAGTTCTGGCTGATTCTGAATAATATCCAATGTGTTTGTACCCAGAAGCGTGACTATCCGTCGGGCCATGTGTTTACCAATGCCTCTGATCAGACCGCTGGACAAATAGCCTTCTATTCCATCATGATTTTGCGGAAGAATAACTTTGTATTGCTTAATCTCCCATTGCAGGCCAAACTTGGGATGTTCAATTTGCCGGGCTGATGCCTCCAATATTTGCCCAACTCTTATATCAGGAAGTAACCCGGTTATAATATACTGTTTTTTTGAGGTTTCCAGGCGAGCTACAGTATAACCGTTCTCCTGGTTTTGATAAATTATGCGTGATATCTTACCTTGGAGGTTAATCATGACCAGATGACAGATTGCATAATGAATAAAGTTGACATTTGGGGTCGCATTTTTGAGGATAAGGTAAAGCGGAAAAATCATTGTCATACTGGGCCATAGTCATAGCGGCATTTATTAATCTGATCTCCCACGAAGCTAATTCTTCCGTAGTAAAATATTTTTCCAAAATATTGATTTTATCTGATCCTAAAAAACACATTTTAATTTGAGGCGGATCATTCCGTGGATCACTTTTTTGCCAAGCTAAGGCATAACAAGCCATTTGCGCTTCATATTTTTTCCAGTTGGGTTTAGATACTTTATAATCAATGATCATAGTTGGCTTATTGGGAGCGCAGGCTAATAAATCTATTGCTCCACGCAACTCCAAAGAAAAATCTTTTGCCGACAGCATCAGATTAAAAGGAATTTCCCGATAAAGTTGGCTATATTGCCCCCAAAGAGCGGGCCAAGGAGTTTGCCGCCATCTGCGGATGATTGATTTTAATGTTGATTCATATTCATCAGTTAAATTAAAAGAAGATATTATATTAAAAACTTCATTTAATGGTTTATTAAAATCAGTTAACTCCATAATTTTATGGATATAATTTCCTATCACCCTTGCTTTTAATTTATTATCATCATTTATTGCGGTCAATTTATGTATTTTATTATTTTTGCTGGGAAGATCAGCCCAATCTATATTCCAATTTTGTTGCATCCATCCTCGCCGGGGGCATTGCAACCATTCCTCCATAGTACTGACAGAAGTACGCACATAAAGACTATTATATTGGATTGGTTGACAATTGCTGATAATTTGCCGCGCGTTTAAGTAATCATCTTCCGTAGGAGTAATAACTGGTTGATTATCTGAAGGAGAAAAACAGCGGATTTTATCCTGCTCAGCGGTATGCACCTTGAGCATAGGGTTGTCCAAAAGTTCGCTGACCCATTTTGACCATGATTTATCTTGTGTTTTAATTGAGGAAAGACAGAAAATTAATTTTTTACTTGCTCTGGTGCAAGCCACATAAAATATACGGCTCGATTCGGCATTTTCTTTTAAATTATGCTCATGGCGTTGTTTTTCAAATAAATAATCGTAAATTTTTTTACTGCCCCAGTCTGTGGAGCGTCGTAAAGACACTTCCCCTTGAGAAGAAATAAATAGTTTTTCTGTTATCGGGTGAGGAAGAGAGGCGTCCAAATCAGGCAAAATAACTATTGGGAATTCCAAACCCTTAGCCTGGTGAATAGTCATGAGGCGGACAAAGTCTGTATTTTGGCTCAATAACGGAGCCAACGGCTCACGACCTAACTGGCCCAGCCGATTAATAAAATCTCCATCATAGCAATGAGGATTATGACGGCTGTCCTCCAATAATTTACGCAGATTGGCTATTTTTTGCCCGCCGTGGCGGCTACCGGCCAGGCGTGTTTGCCAGGGAGTATCTTCCAATAGGGCGCGTATCAATTCAGCTGGTTGCAAACGATGTGATAATTTATTTATCCCATTGTAAAAATTACAAAATTTGCTCCACACCCAGGTATCGTTTGCGTCCAGATGGGGCAACGAAGATTCTGAGGCCGATTTCTGTAGAGCCTGCAACAGATTATCGCTGCCGTTAAACTGCAGCAGATTCCACAATCCTTCCAGACTTATTCCAAAAATCCGGCTTAACAACAGGCCCGCCCAGCTTATGGAATCGTTCGATTGCTGTAAACAGGCCAAGCCTAAAGCTAAATCTTTTATTTCTCGCTGTTGGTAAAAATTTTTTCCCTGTTCTACGTAATACGGGATAGCGGCTTCCGCCAATGCTGTTTCATAATAAGAAATATTATTTAAGTTACGGAAGAGAAGAACTATGTCACCTGGATGACAATCATTGTTCAACATCTTTTCCAGATTCCCGGCAATAGACTCAGCTTCAGCCAATCGCTGCTGAGACAATTTTTTTTCTTCCCGGCGACAATCCCATATTTCTACATCCGTATAATGATCTATTTCGTCAATAACACTATTCCCATTTATGGCGGATTGCTGTTTATCATATTCATCATAGCAGATTTGAAAGCGGTATTTCGATTTTGTTCCGTCGGGTTGCCTAAAAACATAATTGGGAAATAAATAATTAAAAAATTTGATCAGAGATGGAGTTGAACGATAATTATTATTAATAGTTATATTAGTACCCAGGTCATTTTTTGCAAAGATATCTTTAATATCTGAAAATAATTCAATATTTGCTCCACGAAATCCATAAATTGACTGTTTGCGGTCTCCAACTATCATCAATTTATTATCAGTCAAGCCATCGGAATTCAAACCGGCCAGATGCATGATTAAATCAGCTTGCACCTGATTGATATCCTGGAATTCATCTACCATCATCACAGGAAAATTTTCTTGCAAATGTTTTTTTAATCCATATTGCGGTAAAAATAACTCATTAGTTTTTAATAATAGATGATCAAAGGACAGAGCGGAGCGCGCCATCAGTTCATTCTCAATCTCCCATCCAGCCTTTTCTGCCAACTTTAATAAATTATTAAGCCAGGGGATAGATTGCTGTGACAGGTCAATTTGTATTAATTCTTTGACATACTTATCCAATTGTATTTTATATTCCCGGAATTGCCGCCAATTGCCTTGTAAATAATTTTTCAGTTCTTTAAAAAAATCAGCCTTCCCGTTTCTCTGATATTCTGACCAAGCCGTTAATAATGACTGAATCCGCAAGGCATATTGAGTATTTTTTTGACTGGGAGGTAGTTTGCAAAATTGTTCAGCTAATTCTCTTATACTTTGTTTAAGTTGGTCGCTAATAACAAATTTGTGTGCCGGCGGCGACTCCAAGGCGGCGCGAGTTTGTCTGTTCATGTCAATAATTGTCAGACCATTGACATAACTGGCTTGCAACAGTTGCACCAACATTCTTTTAATGCTTGGTAATCTGTATTCAGACATCAAAAAAGCCAATTCCGGCCAGCGATGTTTAAGTCCTTGACGTAAAAAATTTTCCAATACATCATGGGTTAACTGATGGAACTCATTGGCGTCCAGCACTGCAAAGTCGTGGTTTAAGCCCAAATAAAAACCGTATTCGCGCAACAGACGCGCACAGAAGCTGTGAACTGTGCTGATGGGGGCGAATTGTATATTCCCTATCTGTTTATTATTGCTGAATTCATTTTTATCTTGCTTTAATTCTTTGATAATACGTTGTTTTAATTCGATTGCCGCTTTTTCGGTAAAAGTTATTACTACAATGTTATCAGGTGACATACCTTCAGCTAAAAGATTCAAATACGCCTGCACCATGCAAGTGGTCTTACCCGCGCCCGCTCCGGCGCTTACACAACAGCTTTTAGTAAAAGCCACGATTTGTTGCCGGCTGTATTCTTCCTGGGTAAATTCTGGACGGAAGGCCGTCATTTAGTTTTCATACTCCGTTATTTGACAAATTATCTGAAATTGGCAATAATTGCATCTTGTTCCTTTTTGGGGGTGAAAGTTGGCATTGGTAATATTATTCCATAAATGACGCAAAATGACATATATTGATTCTTTGCCTTCTGAAGATGAAAGAGAATTACCCTCTTCTTCCCGTGCCCCTTTCTCCGGTTCTTTGCTGCTCAATACTCTGCCTTGGATAATAAATTCAGGATATAGAGCCTGAACCGCCGCCATATATATAGGTAATTGCAAGCTTTGAGGATAACCGTCAACAGGAGCCACATATTGGGCAGTTTGAGTGTATTTTGTGTTTTTATAGTCAGTTATCCGAAGTATGTTATCGTATCTGTCAATACGATCAATCCGGCCCTTTAAATAAGGCGGCTGGGTGACGTCAATCGCCGGCAGTCTGGAGAAGGTAAATTCAATTTCTGCAGGTTTAAACATATTCATCGCTTTGATTTCAAAATTAATTACCTTAAATGCCTGCTGAAGCAGAGTTGTCTTGCGGCTGGCCGCAACGAATTCGTGACAATTTACGGCAGACAACCCTTGCCATATTTCCTCCAATCTGGCTATAACAGTATCTTGATCCGTGTCAGAGCGGTAATTTTTAAAAAAAGCAGCCAACAAAGCATGAATAATATTCCCTTCATCCGCAGGCGACAATTCATATTGTCCGATGTCTTTTTTACTTAATTTCATGATATAATAAAAAAACCACTGTTGAGGACAAAATTGATATGTGTCCAGGCTACTGGCAGACAATATTTCAAATTGTTTAAGCCAGCGTCTGAATTGCTGGACAGCTGATGGGGAAAAATCCAGTTTGGGAGGCCATACCGGTAATGGTTTTATTTCATTTTGCCATTGCTGGGCCATTGATTTATTAAGAGCCATAGCCAAAGAAATTTGTCCGCCTTGACCCCAAAGATTGTAACTTATAGCCAGTTTCAGGGATTCCAGGTCTTGTACTTTTTCTAAAGCGGGAATATGACCAAAAGCGCCTCCCTGGCCTGATGCGGCAGTGCTTATATTTTGTCCTAAAAGTTCAAATAGAAGCGATGCTTCCTTACTTTGACCGTCACTGTCCGCCAGAGGACTGGTAAAAACCGCCAATTGACTGGTGCCGGCTAAGAGTGCAACTAATCTGCTCTCTTGACCATGAAATTCCTCTTGTTCGGTTCGCCATATCGGAATCGATTTGGTCAATTGCAACCGTTCCTGGCGGGAAAGGAAAAACGGTGAAGAAGGAACAGGGAAATCTCCCTGACATAATCCTCCTGCCAACAGAACTTTGAACCTCCCTCCCCAGGTATCTTCCAAACGCAAAACCTGAATACCAGGAACCGGATTTTCGTTACTGGCCTGGCGGCTTAAAAAATCTTGCAAAATATAAAAAGGATGTTGTGAGGAATTATTGTATCCAATCTGAATACAAGAGTCTAAAAATTCCTGCAGCCGTTTGCCCAAGGTCTGCCAGGATTGCCAGTCACGGGCCAGTATAGTCCCGGGAGAAGGAACAGATTTCAAGTTGCTTTGCCAAGAGAGCGGCACTTGAGGAAACAGATGGGGATAAATATCAGTTAAAATAATCTTCAAAAATGCGGTTAAATTATTTTCTTCGTATAATTGGTTAATAAAATTATATAAGTATTCGCAAAATTTTGTTAAAATTTTATATTTATCCTGGGCGCCCAGTTTATCAGTTTTTGTTTTCAGCCATGTTCCCAAGGACTGTTCATGACTGTCAATATATCCTCCATCAGCAATTTGAGGAACCAAATTTTTTATTAATTTCTCATAAGGTTTGTCAGTTTTGCCGATAGCGCCCAAATATTGCAGGATATTATCAAAGAAATTGAAAAGATATGGATTTTGCAAGACTTTTATTAAATCGGAACAAGAAAATTTCCTAATTTCTAATTGTAATAATTCTAATAAAGCATTGACCAGGGGCATGGTCACAAGAGACTGGGCACGTCGGAAAAATAGAGGCAAACCCAATCGCTGGGCTACATCACTGGCCATTTGTCCGTAAATACTCAAATCAGGGAAGATCAGAGCTATTTCATGGGGTGCGACCCCTTGTTTAAGCTGTTCTTTGGCATGGGTAAGCAAAAATTCAACTTCACTATACCGGCCAGAAGGCCGGTGAGCTATAAGTTTACCATCCGTTTCCGGTAAATTTTCTTCTTGTAATAGAAGATAAGCTAATTTTTTAAAATAGTTATCAGTTATTGGATCCGGCCAGATTATTTCCACATTGTCCTGGTTTTCAAAAACGCGGGCAGTGCTATCCAGCAGGTTCAACAAATGATTGTTGCCCGAATATGGCAAAGCAAATTTTATGTTTATTTTTAGATGAGGGCCAAGGCCCATGAGCAACCGCATATCTGAAGCCCTGAGCCATAGAACATCTATGGCTTCCAAAATACGGCAATGCTGAAAACTTTTGGGCAGACCTTCATATCGCAGGTAAGCAAGCAGGCGCTGCAAAGCATCCGCTTTATCTTCCAAATTATTTTTATTTAGCAGATCCTGATAACCGGCCAACAACAAACCAAGTTGACGTAATCTTGCATTTTCCTGACTGTAAAGGTTTTCCGCATTTAAGCCGGCGGCTTTTAATTGCAGCAGCAAACGCCATAGCTGATGGGGTAAACGGCGGCTGTTTATAATTCCTTGGAAAGAAGGCATAGTTGCCACTTGCCGCAGAATAAGCGCCCCAGCCCAATCTTGCAATGCAGTTTTAGAGGCAGCCGGTATGTGCGCCAGCATATAATCCAATAAGCTATTTTGCCCCTCCCAGGTAAAATGATGACCATCGCCCCAAATAACCGCCTCAGCGCACGAAAGACGATGCTGTTCCATGGCAAGGCGGCTGGGCCAGACAAATACTTTCATAGTTTTTCCGCCAAGTTCAAAACCGCTTCCGCATAGGCCCGGCTTTTATTATAAGTCAGTATAACTTCCACCTGTTCCTCATAACTTAAACCGGTTTGCCAGCCATGTTCTTGCAGATAGCGGCCAACGCTGGCAATGGCGTCATGGGGATTGTCAAGATCAATTTTATAATCGCCAGAACCATCACTGCCCCATTTTTCTATACTGGTCGGCATAAACTGGCACCAACCTATAGCGCCGGCCGGTGAGCCTTTAATCAGCATTATTTCTTTTTGCCATAAATTGGTCAGCCGGATTAGAGCAAGCAATTCCTGACGGGCCCAGGCGGCACGGGTGGCAAACCGTGTCACAGATGCTTCACTGTCTAAATATTCCAGTTGATTTTTGGGCCAATTAACACGTAATATATCTATGGCATCCTCTGTGTCCAGAGCCGCCTGAGATGCCAAGGCGTTGAAAGTCAAAGTGGCGCCAGTGAAACTGCCCAAATTTGATTCTATTAAAATAATGGCCAGGATAATTTCCTGAGGTACAGAGGTAGTTTTTTGTGTATGTTCCAAAGAGGTTTTATAACGGGCCTGGAAATTTTTGGCCCGGAGCAAACTGTTTTTCGTAAAAAAATTTTTATAATCTCTGGACGCGTCCCGGTGGGAGAGCATTGAGGCCAGTAATTTCCCCTCAAAATGTACCTGTGATGATGTCAACCAGAGGTTGACCTGTCTCGAATCCAGACCCTGTGCAATCAGCCATTGCTGCAACGGGATGAATATTGAGGGAACCGGTTTCAATATGGAGGCGGAAGTGTTGTGGTTAAACGGTGCCTGGGCTAGTCCGGGAACAAGATGACATAATATGACAAAAAAAATAGAAACTAACAAAATTAAGGCATAACGCGGCATACTATATCATCCACCAGAGAAATACATAATAATGTTAGAAGATAATGATTAATTATTTATGGTTTGCCTCTTCTGAGGTATCAACAAAAGGTTGCACTTCAGGCAGAGCAATAGGTTGATTTTCAGACCAGGCTAAAAAGGTATTAACGGGATCGCTGGAGACCCGGACAAAACCGTTTAACATTCCGCCTAATTCAATAAGCAGTGAACGGCAGGCCATTTCGCCTTGAACCCAGCCATTATGTTTAATGATCACTTTATTGCCGACTACCTTCCCGTCGATGCCACCTTCAATTATCAAAAGATCGTCACTGAAAATATCGCCCCGAATAAATGTTCCGGCAGCTAGAAGGCTTATCTTGCTAGCCATTTAGTTCCCTTTTTGTTTTAAGTTGATCTGCCCCACTGTTTGTTCCGAATGTAGCCATTTGAGAATAAGCTGATCACCTTTTTGCCAAGCTTCTTTTATAAAACCATCATCCAGCGTATCATTAGTATCAAGTTTAATTTCTTTGCCGCCAGACGATACCAGGAATAAAGTCAGCTGATCGGCAGGCCAAAGATTCGTTTTTACGTCTAAAAGTTTTAAATTATCACCTTGTCTGTATAACAGATCCTGACCAGGGCGATACAAAGCAAGATCTTCGTTTTGATTACTTAATAAAATATAGTCCCAGGCGGCTTCTTTGACAATTGCGACTTGCATGGATGCCAGGAGTTTTCTGTTCTGGCTGACCTCAATATTGTATACTGTCGAACCATCTTTCAAAACCTTGCCATAACCGGCGCGAAGATCTTGGGCGGTATCAATCACAAAGCCACGGTCGTCTCCGGTATTGAAGCGGCTGGGAGGGACGTAACCTTTAAAATTTACCTCCAACTTGTTCTGATTATCTGCAGGCAGTCCAACCATACCGATAAGTTTAATCTTATCGCCATTTACTATACTGAGGCTTCCGCCGTTGGGAATATAACTGAGACGGTTCGCCACCTCCACCAGAAGAGAAGGCCCGCTGGGAGGAGACAGAGCAAGGGGCTGATTGTCTTCAATTTTAGAATCATCCCGCTGCGCAAGCGGCAAAACAGGCGTACCTACTGGTTCAACAATAATTTTTACCTGACCAATCAAAGCGTTATCTTTGCGTACAAGAATGCTGGTGGATTTATCGATTACAAAATTTTTTCTCAAATCATTTATAGAACCCAGGCCCATCACCGAACAATAAAAACCACGGCTGTAGTTGCCTTCAATATGCTCTACTCTGATCGTGTCGCCCGGTTTAATAGAAAGTTCTCCGTCTCTGGGTACAGCTCTCAATATTTTTTCCTCATTTACTTTAATCATCAAATAATAGAATTCTGGGTTAGGTAAATACAAAGGCGGAGTTTGGGGGATTATATCAAAATATTTCATAAAGGCTTTGATCACCAGATTGTGATAATGCACCTTGATCCCCAGATCTTTAATGGCTTTACTGCATTCTACGCCAAAGGCCGGTATGTGACACTGACTAAGAGCATAGTATGACGCGCTTAAACGCTGCTCTTTATGGATAGAATCATTTTGCGCAGTGCGGTGGTTATTGAATAAAAAGCGATGGTCGGGATTTTCCACCTGGGCGTTGACTTCTTCCAAAACCGCAGTAGCTATATTTTCCAATTCGATGACTGTACCATCAGGCTTCACATAACGATCAGTATCAGCAATTATGCTTTGTCCGTAGCGCCTGGGATTGGCCATTTCATTTTCCCAGGTAAGACGGTAAAAACCGCTGCCTTCGTGCAAATTGAGCAAAATATCACTTTCGGCAATAAGATCTTTTAATAATTCTATAATTTGCTTTTGCCGATCTGAAGTGACATTATCGCCAAATTGGCGGTTCATATCTCCGTCCGGCCCTCGATTATTTAAAATGATAGAATAAAGATTTGCCCTTGGAACTACGATTAAGTTCCCTTTAGCTAAAGCGATATCCGCATACATATCAGCAGACAGAAATCCTCCCGCCTCATCACCTTGAATACCGCCAATAAGCATCATGGTCTTGCCGGGACGTACGCCATAAACCCGATAGATGTCAAGCTCATTGGGAGTGCCGACAAAATATTGCAAATGTTGATAATTGGGGTTTAAAGGATCAGGCGAGGCATATAAATTGCCCTCTCCTGTCAAAATTATAAATATAAAAAAACTAACAATGGCTAATAATCTGGTCATAATTATTGCGTGGTTGAATCTGATTGAAGAACAGGGTATGAATTTACCAGAATAAGTTCACCTTGGCGGGAATAGAGTAAAAGTTCAATACGTTCAAAGACCTTATTAGCAACAGGGAGCCTCGCGTTAATAGTACGGAAGCGTTGCACCGAAAATGGTGTTCCCCGGCGGTATTGCTCTGGTCTGCCAGAAGCATTCAAGCGCATGGGAGGCCAGACTTCAATCCATGGATTGCCTTCTCTGCTGCCGTGGGCAACCACAGCAATGTAACCCACTGCCGGTTCATTATCCTGTTCATTTACAACATCAAAAGAAATCCGCATATCTCCTTGTTGAACATATTGCTCCATATTGCGAATACTGAGCAGAGGAGATGAAGTAGGTTCCTCCGGTTTGACTTCCGTATTTTCCTCGGGAATCAAAGGGTGTGTAATTTCCGATGCTTGGGTTTGATTGGCCAATGCTTGCTGCTGGCTGAGAAGAACATCTCTGGTTTCTTGATCCCACATCAAGCCTTCCAGGCGTTCAACGCGGATCGATATCTGCTTGTTATCCTCGAGCATCTCTTCAACCATCAGATATTGACGGTAAAACACATAACTTCCCGCAGCCAGTACCGCCGCCAATAGGAAAATAACAATAAAAATAAATTTTATCCACCAATTCCTTATAGTCATAGACTGTACCGGCCCCGATTTGTGTACAACAAGTATTTCGAAGTCATTGGTCCCCATCTGGCACTCCTTGACAATGGACATATCCCGTCAGTAAGAATCAATCACTGGCAACCCAGCTTTCGCGCGTAATCAGCCAACGCCTGTTTCGTTTTACAATTTCCAACGTCTTGATACCAACATCTCTGGTCCAGTCAGAACGATAATATTGTTTAAAAGTAATTTCCGCATTATTATCATTTTTAAATTTGATAACTAAATTATCAGTTCTTATCCTGATAGTTTTATAAACTCTGAATAACTCAGTTTTATGATTTTTCCAGGCAGAATAATTCTGCCCTCTGTCACTTTTAAAATCATTGGCATAATAAGACATATAATTATTAAGATTCTTACTTCCCCAGGCAGCCAGCCAATTTTTCAACATCAACCTTACTTCATCATCCCGTTGGCTCTGCTCCGGAGGGGAAGCGGCAATTGTGCCGGCTGTCCCGCTGTCTTTGCCTGTTGCTGGATTTGGGGCGGAGTTTGAAGAGATCGCGGCATTGTTAGCTACAGCAAGAGGAGGCACCTCCGGGGCGGCCTTAGCCAGATCTCTGGCCTGGTTCTGATTATCCAATATCAGAGAAGATCTAATCAGTCCGGCCTGCCGGGGATCATCTCCCTCCAAATAAAAACGCCGGGTAATATTATAGTCTTGTCTGTTAATAGATATTATCTGATTAGCTACCAGAACCCATTGGTTACCCAGACCGAAAACACTCATGCCGGTTGTAGTTTTAACCTGACCTTTCATTTGCGCCCAACGCCATATTTTCTCTCCCAGCAAATCAAGTGTCGGCTGTTTTGAATAATGGAAATCTCCCGGCGGATTCAGGAGACCTAAACCATAACCTACTCGAGGGACTTGCGCGGAAAGATAAAGCGATGAAATTGTCTGTAACCAGTCACATGCCTTAATTCTTTGGTTAAGTTCAGGTAAAGACAGGGACTCCACTACAATTACCGGGGTCACCTGTTCTTTGATAAGTTCACCTAAATGAGCGATATCTTCATTGCGCATGGCAATACATCCATTACTGGAGCGGGGTTGCAGATCCTGGTTGGTGCCGTGAATGTATATGCCATTGCCGTTGCGCGACTGATCCATATCAAACGCGTTGGGATAATCCAGATGAATAGCCTGATATCCGAAAACACTCATCTGTCGGTCGATATAACGATGCGTGGTAAAATAGATGCCTACCGGAGTACGGGAGTCCCCTTCCGTTTGTTTGCTTCCCGCGTTGGCGCCGGTAGCGCAAGGATATTCATATTCTAATACCATTTCACCCATATAACGCAAAACCATTAGGCGCTGGCGGGATTTATCCACCACCAGAAGGCGGGTTTCAGGTAATTTGCCCTCAAAACAAAAAACAAAGGTGGGAGTACCGTCATCACGGGAAGCTAAAGGCTGATTAAGGGGTGATTGAGATGACGGATCAGTAGCGGAAAATTGCTGCTCTGGCAAATCTACGGGAGCAAGAGGCTGTTCCGCTGTTATCTTGCTGTCATCAGCATCGCGGCTGTTGGGCGCGGGCGCCGCCTGCATGCCGGAGTCATTAGCATCGCGGTTGTTATCCGCTTCCTGGTTTTCCTGTTTGGCCAGAACAATGGGGACAGAGACGGAACGGGAATTAAGCGTATCTGGGGAAGGCAAAGCCGCGGCTTCGGATTTATCATCATGCCACCATTGCCAAAGCATGGCTCCGGCTATGAAAGCGACAATGACTATAAGCACCGATGATAACCATAAAATAATTTTTTGTCCCCGTTTTTTACGCGGGGCGAATAAGCGGCGTTTCATATCCTTTGACCGCGCCTTTATAATTGGACAAAGTATAAAATTAAGCCGCTCAGCGGCCAAAGATAATTTTTAATTAATATCATAAAAAACATAAAAAATCACCAGACGCGGATGAGAGAGATTACCCATAAAATAATTACCCAACTTGAAGCCTGTTGCATATTGTAAATATGCAGGGCCTGAAGTGGGTCGCGGATGCCAAATTACAACAAGTATCAACTTATTTTAATTTGCAATAAAAACTTAAGTCCGTGTAGTTTTTATTGCCCGCTTGAGTCAAAAACGCGATTTCGACCCAAGCGCCAGAAATACTAAGTATTTCTGGCGCGACATCTTGGCGCGCAATTCTAATTCCCGATAAAAATTATAAAATTTTTTATCGGGAATTAGAATTTAGACAATAACCGCGAATATTGACGGATTTGATATTTTGACTTTAGTTTTATTGCAATATATCCGTAAAAATAATTATGATATTCCAACAGTTAGACGGAGAGGGACATATGTGGGCACTGTTAAGAGAAAGTTTGATTTTTTTGAGCATAACGCTGTTAATCAGTTTTTCCTGCTTAAGTTGCGGCAGCAAGAAAGCTACATATCCCGACGGTAGCTACCCTGTGCCGGCAACAACCAAACCAGACGGAACTCCTTTGCCTACGCAACGTCCTTATACTGTCAATGGCCGTACTTATAACCCTCTTCCCACTGCCGAAGGTTATAGGGAAACTGGTATAGCATCCTGGTATGGGCCAAATTTTCACGGCCGTTCCACCAGTAACGGAGAAAAGTATGATATGGAAGCCATGACCGCGGCGCATAAAACTCTGCCTATGAACACTTGGGTTCAAGTTGCTAATATTAAAACCGGACAGAGCGCGGTAGTACGCGTCAATGACCGAGGCCCTTTTGTTGATAAACGCATCATTGATCTATCTAAAGCGGCAGCGCGGCAAGTCGGGGTGCTGGCTCCGGGGACGGCCATGGTGGAAGTAACGGCTCTTGGCTATCGCCGGCAAGGCACAGGAGTAAATAATGTCCCCGCCCAATATGAACAGCCGGCTTCTTACAATGAAGGCATGTTTACTGTACAGGTAGGAGCTTTCACCAATCAGAATAATGCCGAACGCCTGGCCGGACAGATCAGGGCAAACTGGGGAGAAACTTTTGTGGTCCGTTACGATCGTGGGGATCAAATATTCTACCGCGTTCGGGTGGGGCGATTTACCCGGCTGGAACAGGCCGAAGCTTTGCAGTCCAAATTAAGGGATGCCGGTCTGAATGAAGCTATAACCGTGGGTTGGTAACAAGGCTAATTCCTGATTAGCTGAAAAGCCGGGGAATGGTCACATACCTGAAGTTGAGTGGAGGCGGCGAGCGGATTTGAACCGCTGAATAACGGATTTGCAGTCCGCTGCCTTACCGCTTGGCTACGCCGCCTTTATTCGAAATATTGAAGCTCTAATAATAACATTTGAATACAGTTTGTCAATGTTATGTTATGAGGTGGCCTCCTTTTTTCGACAGGCAACTACAGTATTTTAGCTTGTCTTTTCCCTCATCAGGCTGCCTTTAGCAAGTCTTGTTTATAACACATATCGGGAGTCATCCCGCCCAGCTTACTGTGAGGTCGAACCTGGTTGTAAAAATTGATCCACTGACCAATGCCAACCCGAGCCTCTGAGCCGGTTTCGTATGCATGCAGATACACATTTTCATATTTCAGAGATCGCCAAAGACGTTCA
>JAIRYI010000067.1 GCA_031267815.1 Desulfarculales bacterium
GTTTCTCCTCCGCAACAGATCCCTGAGCAGGGAGAAAAAGATATTCTGCTTTTCTCTTTTCTGCGGCAGCGTACTCTTTGTTCTGATTTTCATGGTTCAAATTTTTTTCATAATATACCCTCGCGTCTCAAATACGACCGCGATTTATATCCATCATACAGTATTTTTATTTTCCTACTGGACAGTCAGCTATATTATCATTTTGTTCTCCCAGAAAGGACATAAAATTTTTTTATATATAATTATGCCCTTCTTCCTGGCTTGTGTTTCTCTTATATTGGCACAGGCGTTATTTTACAGCGGACCGGTAATATTTGATTTTATATTATTTCAGTATGTTATTTTGGGATTTTGGGCCGTTGGCTTTTTGGGCGGTCTTATTGATTTAGCGGTATCATATCTCCTGCGGAAAAAAATTGCCCTTTCAGGGAAGCGCTGATTTTCCTTTCCCGTCATTCCGGCCGGGTGTAAACGGCAGATCTCCAGCCGCTTGGCTTAAAAACAAAATACCTTTAAATGGTGGGTAGGGCGGGAAATCATGGTTTTTGTTTTTAAGCCGCCTGAAAGGCAAAATACCCAACCTTTCCTGGGGAATACCAGAAGGCCCCCTTGCTTCAAGTGTTGAAAACGTCGAAGGTTTCACAGCTGAAGCCTAAGGCCGGCTTTAGGCCGCGAAGAAAAAATCATCCAATTTACAGCCGTCAAGGTAAGTTGCCTGCTGGAATAGCAGAAATTCATAAATATTTTGGAAATAATGTTAAACTTGTTGTTTGTGCCTATACTTAATAAAAAGAACTAAAAATATGATCTTAATTGAGAAGAGGCTCAATATTTAATCGGAGGGACAATATAACAAGGAGTTGCCGCATGTGGATCATATATGGAGAGGAAGTCATTGTTTTGGGGGACAAAACAACCCATGGCGGAGAAGTTGTCACGGCTTCAGAGAAAGTTGTTTATCTTGGTAAACCAGTCGCCTGTGTGGGCGATCAAGTTACCTGCCCTCGCTGCGAAGGTATGCATACCATCATTTCCGGCGCGCCAACAGCGACTGCCTATGATAAGGCGATAGCTAGAAACGGAGACAGCGTTTCTTGTGGGGCTAAACTGATTTCTGCTTCTAACAATAAACCATCCTCTGGAATGAAAGTACTTGTTGCGGCTTCAAACGATCATATCCCTCTTGCAGAGGAAGAAAAAGAAAAACGATTTATCTATGTCCCGCATAAAGAAAATTTACAAGCAAGCGCTTTAGCTGTGATTTTAAAAGGTGACTTTCCTCCTGCAGCAGCAAGTTATTCTATAGAAATAATAGTAATAGTTGAAGATCGAAAATTGTGGGTTGCTGCCGATGGACGAACAGGCTTACTATCTCAACCTCATCCACCGAAAATTGATTTTTCGGCGGAGGCTATAATAACAAAAGAAGGCACAGAGATTGCCCGGCAGTCTCTTAAATGGAAGGATCACGGATATCTACTGGATCCCCAAACCTTGAAAAGATTTATCGGCGAGGCAACATTCATACTGCCCGAGCCTGTAGATACAATACCGCTCACTCTCACCGTAACGGGCGGCTATTTCGTCTTGTTCCCAGAAGGCTCGGCGGCGCCTGCAGGGCAACGGGCTACAGCAATCCATCAACTGCCTGTGGTGGAATCTGAATGAAAAAGATAGTCATAGTTGTTATTCTGATAGTGGGCATAGCTTTTCTTTGCTTCGCAAACTATTGGCAGCAGAAGGAAGTTAACGACATTGACGAAGCTATTTTTCACTCGAAACTGGATCACGGCCGGTTAAAAAATGAAATTATCCCTCGGCTCAACAGAGCCATAAAAGCGCGCAATGACAATCCCCGGCTAATCAAGCTCAGGCTGGAGATGTTTGTCACACTTGGCTTGCTGCAAAATGCCAAAATAGATAATGATAAAATGATAGATTTAACAAACAGTAATGACTATCGTTATTTTTCCTGTTTGCTGGCGGAAAGTATGGGAGAAGGGAGAAAAGATGAATATTTACAATGCTACCGGGATGTATATGCGCTCTATAGCGCAGAAGAAAAAGATATAAACGACTGCCGCGTTTTCGCCGCCTTAATGGGCGAGGTGCCGGAGGCGGAAAACATCCGAGATCTGTACCTGGAAAGCATTACCAACCAAGAATTGCGGAGATGGTGTACCGACGCCCTCGTACCTTTTAAACGGGAGGCTTTCCTATTGCCTTACACCAAAGATGATGACGCGGGGAAGGCTGTTCCAATCTCTGGGCTAAAATAACAGAGTCTTGGGCCATGCCAAATTTAAAATTTTCGCGTGCGGATGGAATACCAAGCTTCATGTGGTATCCGCAGATGATGATGATAAGGTTATCGTTGAGATGCGCCTGTCGGAGAGTAAAAGGTGATATTGTACAAATTCTTCGTATTATCCACCTTATCGACTGTCTTACCCAGGTTCAACTTCGCTGAGGGCGTACTCTTGGCCTTTATAACGGTAGGCGATATCGCGCCGTTCAGGGACAGCCAGCACCGCAACCCTTCCCCCGGGCGTTACCCGGAGCCGTACGGCGGCCCGCGCCCTGACGAAATCAAAGCACTGCTGCTGTGACCAAAACCAGACGCCTTGATATCTCCGCATCGCGGCCACAAGCCGCTGATGAGCCTGGAGGCGCTGTTGGCGGCTCTCCCAGTCGTATTGATAACGTTCCGAAAAGGGGTGGTCCAGGTATCCGAATATTCCGCGGGCAACGTACTGGGCCTCAAAAGCGGCGATATGGACCTCCATACCCTCCCCCTGGCGGCGGCGGCAGTCTCCGTGCAGCATGGACTGCTGACTGATGCTGACCATGCGCCCGCCGGCAAAGGGAACTGTTCCGGCCCGGCCCAGCAGATATTCGGGATCATTATGGATGATGCCGGACACAAAGCCGGTGAATCCGGCGCGGGCCATGGCTTGCACGGCATAGGGCGGATTGGTGTGAAACGGGGAAACAGCCAGATCCGGCGGAGGGAAGGAGGGCCACAGCCCGGCGAAACGGTTGCGGGAGGTCTGGGCGTCTTTTTGCGCCTCTTCCGGAGTGGCCCCCCAATCCGGCTGATGGGCATGGGAATGGGACAGCAGGGTCCCGCCGGCCGCGCGCGCGGCCTCCAGCAGGGCTAGGTCTGAAGCGCCCAGTTCCAGGCTGCTTTTAACCGCCAGCGAGAAGGGAATGCCCTCCTTCCTGTACCATTCGAACAGGTCGCGGGCGGAAGCGACGTCTTCATCGCAATCCAGGCGCATGGTGACAAGGCAGCGGCAGGGCGCGGGAATTTGGCGGAGGCAGGGCAGGCAGGGCATGTCTTCCGCCCGCCAGTCGCAGACAAAGCGCTCGATGACCGTCCATTCCGTGCTGTCCAAGGGGCCAACGGGCCGGGAACACCAGAGCAGGGAAGCTTCCGGCGAATCGAAAAGGGTCAGATAAGCGCCGCAATATTGATCTCCCGCGGGAGTCCGCGTGAATATTCCGGCCAGTTGGGCCGCTCCCTCCGTCACAAAGCCGCCATGCGCGGCCCAGATGGAGCCGTCCGCGCGGACGCGGCCAAAGCCCAAGTTGTTCCATTCGTCGCTGTAGTCGAAGCGGGTGAAGGGGCGGCGGCGAAGGGACGAGGAAACTCCCGCGGCCAGCTCATGTTCGGCATAGGCAAGGAAGGCGGGACTCTCGGTATAGGGCCTTTCGCCTTGGGCTGGGGCGCAGGCGTCTGATCCCTCCAGCAAGGGAAGCCCCCGATCCTTGCGTATTCCCAGGCCGGGCAGCATTGCCGGCGGCGGCGGGCCCAGCACAACGGCTTTGCCGCGCAAGGCGCTCTCTCCCGCGCGGAAACTGTTTTCGCCAATGAAAAAAATCATTCCCCCGGGAAAAGACTCGTTGCGGGGAATCAACCCCAAACTGCGGAGGAAGGCCGTTTGAACAATGGGCGGCAAGCGCGGATCATGCATGGCTACAGCCGTTCTTCCAGCAGGGATACAATACGTTCCGCGGCCTTTCCGTCTCCGTAAGGATTGGGAACAACCCCGTAAGAGGCCGCGGTTATGAACAGTTCTTCCGCCATGGCGACGATTTTTTCCACATCCGTTCCCACCAGGCGGCACACTCCGGCTTCCACGCCTTCCGGGCGCTCGGTCGCGGCGCGCGTGACCAGCACTTGTTTGCCGAATGAGGGGGCCTCTTCCTGGATACCGCCGGAGTCGCTTATGATGAACAGGCTGTTATCCATCAGACGGAGAAAAGGCCGGTAGGCGCAAGGCGGCAGAAGAAACACGTTGGAAAGTCCGCCCAGGCGCTGCCCGGCAACACTGCCCACTTGAGGATTCAGATGCACGGGATAAAGAAAAGCGCACTCCGGGTGGCTGCGGGCCAGACTGGCAATGGCCCTACATATATCCTCCATGCCTTTGCCGAAGTTTTCGCGCCGGTGCCCGGTAATCAGGACGTAGGGCGTCTTTTTCCGCAGCAGTTCCTCAATCGCCTCCGGCAAGCGCGGCGGCGCGGCGCGGATTTTTTCCCGCATGGACAGCAGCGCGTCCACAACCGTGTTGCCGGTGATGAAAACTTGCCCGGGATCGACGTTTTCCCGCACCAGATTTTCGGCGGCCCGCCTGGTCGGGGCAAAGTGCCATGTTGCCGCCAGGGCGGCCGCTCTGCGGTTAAATTCCTCGGGATAGGGCGCGTACATGTCGCCGGAGCGAAGCCCCGCCTCCACATGCCCCACCGGGATTTGCGCGTAAAAACCGCTCATGGCCCCCACCAGGGCGCTGGTGGTATCGCCCTGAACCAGGATGCAGGCGGGAACAATCTCGCGCAGCGCCGCCGCCAGGCCGAGAAAAATCCTGCCCGCCAGCTCGTTCAGGGTTTGCCCGGGAGCCATGACCGCCAGGTCCATGTCCGGATGAATATCGAATTCCGCCAGAGCGGATTCCAGCATCTCCTTGTGCTGGCCGGTGGAACAGACCACAGGGGTCAGGAACGGCGATTGCCGCAGCCGATGGACCACCGGGGCCAGCTTGACGGCCTCGGGCCGGGTGCCGATGAGGATGAGTACCGCTCTGGCGTTCATAACAGGCAATGCGGACTCCTAAGACGCCCGCGCGGCCAGCACCGCGCGGTACACGTTGATTAACTGTTCCGCGGCATGCTTCCAGGTATACCGCTTCCTTATGAAAGCGGAAAGGCCGGCAGGGGGCGGCGCGGCCAGAGCCGTCCGCACGGCGTCTTGAATATCGGCGGTGTCATGGGGATCAAGATACACGGAAAAATCTTCAAAATACTCACGGGTGCATCCCTCTCGGGTCACGGCCAGGCGGCAGCCGGATGCGGCGGCTTCCAGGGCGGCCAGGCCGGGAGTTTCCAAAGTTGACGGCAAAGCGAACACCTCGGCGGCGGCATAGGCCGAGCGCTGCAGTTGGCTCCCATGCTCCAGGGTTCCAACAAAGTGTACGGTCTTGTCAGCCAAAGAGCGGCACCGGGCCGCGTAACCGGCCTCCCGTTCCTGTCCGGCCAGCACCAGATGCAGAGAGGTCCCTTTCAAGGCTCCAATGAGCTTAAGTTGGTTCTTGCGCTCCTCTATGTTGCCCATGCACAGGACAAAAGGCTCGTGAATATCGAAACGCTCCTGGAACAGTTCCGGCGGTTCAGGCGTAAAAAAAATGTCGTCCACGCCGTTGACAATAGGGGTGAACAAAGACGGTTCAAGATCAAACAGCGTAGCCAGCTGGTCACACTCGGCTTGCGAGTTGGGCAGGATATGGGTGGCCATCCGTAGCAGAAAACCGATTTCCCGCATGCCGTACTTGTGGGGATCGTCGATCCAGATGATGGGAGAAATGACCAGCGGAAGACGGCGGACTTCTTTCACATGGATGGGGAAACGCCAGCAGCCGCCCTGCACGGAAAAGAAATGGACAATATCCGCCGCGTCCAACTGCGGTTTCGGGTTCCAGGGATCATAGCGCAAGACGCGCACCCCGGCCTCGCGCAAATGCTTTTCATACTGCAAAAGCTGGACTTCCCCGCCGCCGGGGCAGTCGAAGGCTACAGGGTAGGTATTGAAGAGGATAGTGAGAGGTTTCATGTGTGTCCTTGCAACTCAAAGCAGGCCTGGCTACTTTGATGTATCATCGTCGGTAGTCAGAAAGTAGTACCCCTATGCTATGCCTGCCTGTTTTAGTTCCCTTAAACGATTTTCATAATACTCTCCGACAATCCGGGGAGAATGATGGGTTGTGATGTAAGCAAACGCCTTTTGGGCTTTATCTTGAGCCAAAGCTCTGTTGGAAGCGCAAAGTTTCATTTGCACGGCCGCCTCTTCAATAGACGGTTCGCACCACCTCTGATTTTTCCAAAACAGATAATCGCCTTCACGTAGAGGCTTATGAGGGCCATTAACAAGGAATGCCGTAGATTCAAAACAAAAATCTGTATTCCCAGAATAATTAGTAGTAATAACAGGAAGCTTTGCAAGCATCGCTTCCGCTATAGTTCTACCGAAACCTTCAGAACGATGTAAAGAAACATATGCGTCGCAACACCCATAAAGAGCTGACATATCCGCAGATGAGAGTATTTCATCTATGATATAAAATCGTTTTCCAATATCTCGCTCCGGAAGAATCTCATATAACTTATCCTTGTTTTTCTTTGCATTCATGGTTTTAATAACTAAAACCACATTGTCCTGGCGGGAAAAAGCCCGCAGGAAGGCATTTATGGCAGCCTCAGGATTTTTACGCTGTGGCCATGACAGCCAATCAAAGACAAAAAGGAACAAAAAGGCGTCGTTGGGCAGGCCAAAGTCCAATCGCCTTTTGCCGGATGCAGATACCAGGATAACACTGAGCGGCATATGCAATACCGGTTTGTCGGTTACCTCCTTGAGAGTCTGAGCAACGAACCTGCTCGGCGCCCAAAACTCCTCGGCGAAATCCAAAAGAAGGGCCAACTCCTGTGGGTAATGCGGGAGTTCCCACGGGGGGGCAACAATCTGATACCGCCCCTTACGTAAACTGGACGGCATGGCGAACAGAGCGCGGGCAAATTCCGGCATAGGAAGGCAGTACAGGCTGATGGTATGGGGCAAACTGCCGTCTACCCGTGATGTATAGGTGCGGTTACTGCTACTGGATATTATTTTGAGGGGAAGATTATAAAGGGCCGCCGAAATGCCTGCCGCATCGCAGTTAGCCATGGCGCACCGAGCGTCTTCTCCGATGCCCAGTTCGCTGAAGCCGTAGCCGATGACGTTGACGCCGTCAGTGAGCCTTGGTATGTCTTGCGCGCATGGAGTCTCTGTATAGCGATGCGCAATCCATTCCTTCATTCGTTCAAGAAGGTAAAAAAATTTATCAAGGCTTTCGTATTCTTTACGCCCGTGGGTGTGAATCCATTCATCCAACTCCTGGGACGTTCTTAAGTTTTCACTTAAATCCGGCCGTTGAGAAAGGAATATGCCTTGGTATAGCGGAATGGCATTGCCGTCATGAAAGGTGGCGCCCGGTTCCTGAAGAGACATTGACGCATGATGAAGAATCACGTTTCTGTCTATGCCGCAGTCAATCTTATCTTCATTTTCGATAAGCCAGAAACATGTATCGGGTAGCGTTTTCAGGACACTAAATATATACATTTTTTTTTGTACGGCAATATAGATGAGTAACGGGATCGGAAAGTCAATGTTTTCGTCATAGACATTGATCTGCCGGCAGCGTTTGTAAAACGCAGGATCTATTTCAAGGAGATCCGTTTCCGTGCATGCATACTGCCACAAAGTCAATCTTCCTTCCGGAACATGTATATCAATGTGCCGTAAATATTCACGGCTGCGCAGAAGCCCGCCGATATAGGGGGTGATGGCAAGATATTCGTCACTCTGGGGTGTATGTAAAAATTCGCGCTCTTCACGTTTTTCAAGCACAGGCAGAGAAGGATGTTCTTTCTTCAGCACATCCTCTCCATAAACGCAGAAGTCGAGCATATCCTGTGTGGAGTCGAGAGGAAACTGGTGCTGCAGGTCCGGCGAGAGCGTCCACAGAAGTTGTAGCCCCTGTGTAATGCATACCGGGGTACCGGGAATATTCCGAAAAACTCTAGACAAGATATCCATCTCATATACCCGCAGAAATATATTGTTGGTTCAAAGCTTTCATTTGTTGCTGAAATTGCCGGTTCCACACATGAAGCATGAGCAGGGAAAACATAAGCCTCTCCCATCCGGGAGCAGAGTCTTCAAGTCGTGCGCCTATCCACTTCGCCACAGAAGGGCCGTGAAGCCCCTCAATGCTGTACTCTATAAAAAACGTTTTTACTCCATGATGCTGAAACCACGTTCGCAGCCATTGTCGCATAGGCAGGATGAAACCCTGTTTGGGGCGGTCCCAGACACTTCGAGGAAGGTATTTTTCAGCCAGCAGCCGCAAGGGGTATTTGGGCATATCATTACCAATGCTATCCGAGGGTGTCAAATTGAGCCAGTGTTCAAGGCCAACGGCAAGATATGGAGCGCGTCCTTCAATGGAGGCCGCCATACCCATGCGGTCCAGTTTAATGAGCAGGTCGTCCGTCAACCATGTACGGATATCGCAGAGCTTGGCCCTGCGTAAACGATCCGGACAACATGCCAGCCACGCTGCCAGTTCATGTTCGAAAATGCTATCCTCTTCCAGAGGAAGCTCCAGCCAGGTCGCGGCAACATCTGCATTCATCATGTGCGGAAAGCCGGCTGGCGTTGCGGAATTGCATCCATGCATCAGGGAGCAACTTGCGGGTTGTCCTCCGGCGAGTGCCGCTTTGTAGTAAAAATAACCGCCAAAAATTTCATCAGCTCCTTCACCAGACAGCGCGACGGTGACAAACTTACGCGTTTCGGTGCTGAGCAAAAAAAGCGGCAGGCAGGCTTGATCGCCGACCGGATCATCCAAAGCGGCGGCTACTTGCGGAAGAAAGCCGAAAAAGGCGGATTCATCGAAGAGAAAATGATGATGAAGGCTGCCAATATGTCGGGCCACAGCTTTGGCGTGAACACTTTCATCATAGGCAGCATCGGCAAAACCAATGGAAAAGGTGTTAATGCCACGGTGTTCACGCGCCGCAAAATATGCCAACAGAGAGCTGTCAATCCCGCCGGAAAGAAATAGCCCCACCGGGACGTCAGCAATCAGGCGGCTTTTTACAGCCTGGACAAGTTCATCCTCCAACGATTCCGGACTCCAGTCTCGTTCATGGGGCGCGGCAGGAGAAAATTCATGATATTTTTGAATTGCAACCTCGCCAGTATCACCGGAAATCTCCATCCAGCAGCCGGGGAGTAATCTTTTTATGCCTCGGCACAGGGTCTGATCTCCTGGGGTAAATCCAAGGCAAAGATATCGGTGCAAACCCCAAGTACTGAAGCCGGCCGCTACCCATGGCAGAGCTGCCAAAGGCAGCATGGTGGAACTGTAAGCAAACTTTTGCCCATCTTGCGTCCAATAAAGCGGCTTTTCCCCATAGCGGTCCCGGGCCAGCAATAGGCGCTGTATGCGTTGATCATAAATGGCGATGGCGAACATGCCGTCCAGACGGTTCAGCAACCCCGCCATGCCCCACTCCGCATAACCGTGTGCCAGAACTTCGGTATCGCAATTACTGCAAAAGCGATACCCCAAGCTGTTTAATTCTTTTTTCAAACTGGAAAAATTATAGATTTCGCCGTTCTGAAAAACGACGACCTGGCCTGCCGCAGAAAAAAAAGGCTGCGCGCCGCCTTCGATATCCACTATGGCGAGGCGCCGCATACCGTGCGCCTGACCGCCGCATCCCCATACTCCCTGTCCGTCAGGGCCGCGGTTGAGCATGCTGCCCAAAGCGGCTTCAACAATTAGGGAAAGGGCCTCTCGGCTCTGCTCATGGTCAATTATACCAAAAATTCCACACATAATGTCAGTCCGAAGATGCCGCTTCAAATAACAGGGTTTCATAATATGACAGCCAAGCGTCGTAATCCGGAAGGAATTTCAACGCCTCTCGCGCCTTAACGCCCAAAATGCACCGCAATTCCGGATCGTTTGCCAAGAGGGCGATGTGCCTGCAAAGGCCAGCGATGTCCCCTGGTTTATAGAACAGAGCGCTTTCGGCCTCCCTCACCTGCTCGCGGATACCGAATACCGGGGTTGTAATGATTGGAAGCGAACAATGCATGGCTTCCAGGATGACACGGGGGAAGCTTTCAATACGGGAACAGCAGAGAAAAATATCCGCCGCGCGGTAAAAAACTTCCGGCCGGGGGATCTCGGGAATCAGCAATACGCGTTGCCGCCTCTTCGCAGAGAGGGCGCCAAGAGCCTGATGCAGCTTTATGCTGTAGAGCGTTCCCGGCCTGTCCCCCACAATAAGGAACCGGATTTTTTTGAGCAGGCTCTCATCCAATCGCGCACAGGCCTCCGCGACATCCATCTGGCCCTTGCGTTCAAACACGCTGCCGAGCAACAGGACCACGGTTTCATCATGGCCGATGCCCAGTTCCGCCCTTGTATCCTCACGCCGGGTCCGGCCATAGGCCTCGATAAAACCCGGCGCAAGAGCGTTATGGATAACAAGAGCATTGTTGTTTTGTACGTAATCTGAAAAGATTTTCCTGGTGGCCTTAGCGACAAAAACCGTGCGGTAGGGAACGGCAAATTGTCGCTCCGCCCGATATCGTATAAACGGCGGCAGACCTTCCAAGTGCAGAAATGGTTTTTCGCTTTCCCGAATCATCCACAGACAAGGAATATCTGCCCGCGCCGCAGCTTCTACCGCCCAGAAGGCCAAAATGGTGTTGGCGACAAGCACATCAACCCTCTGGTCAGCCATATCGCGCGCAAAACAATCAAGAACGGTATCGTATGCCTCTTCATCCGCCATGGGAAGAAAAGCCAGGTTGTTGTGGACATAGATATCCAGGTCGCTACCGAGGCCAGGGGGAGCATTAGGGGAGGCGCAAGGGAGAACCGACACAGAAATTCCGGCTTCGGTATATACATGTCGCAACGGCCCGTCTGTATGGCTCCAAACTTGCGGCTTTATTTTCCCCAGGGACGAAAGCCCGGCAGTGAGTTCCTGGAGTGTTTTCGGAGCTCCTTCGAGAGCAAGCCCGTGGCTGACCATCAGTACCTGGAGTGTTTTTTTCGCGAAATCCGGAATACGATAAGGCCGGAAGGCAAAGCCGGTTCCATAGGCGATGTGCGGATTGACCGCTCTGGGCAGATTCAAGTGCCTGCGTTTGAAAGCATGCTCCGCATCCGTATCGCGGGTCATGAATATCTCGGGTTCCAGACAGGTGAAGCGCGCCTCAGGACAAAAGACGCAGGACATGTTCCGCGCTGCGAGGCGATAGCCGAAATCAGCCCCGCTCAGAGCATTGGGGAAGGTATTTTCGTCCAGGCCAGTAGCGGCAAGAAAAATTTCCCGGCCGGTCGCAAGACAAAGTTCGGAAACTGCTGAACACCTGTTGGGTGTAACAAGACGGAAATGGTGGCCCCAGGAGTCTTGCCGGCCGAATTCAACTCTTCCAGGCAAGCCTTCCTCCTCCAGCCCGTGCAGATAGCCGGCATGAAGCACCATACCATCGCTCCTGTATATTTTCCCCCCCACACAGGCGACACCGGGCAGTCCGGCCCATCCAGCCATTTGCCTCAGCCAGCCGCCGTTATGAGGAACCAGGGTGGGCGATAAAAAAACAAGCAAGGGAGTGGACGCCGCCTGCGCGGCGGCATTGCACAAGGCAGCCTTGCTTGCGGCCTCGAGGCGAATAATATGAAGCGGAGAGGGCATATTGGGCAAAGAAACGGCACTATCCACCGCCAGGATAAAGACGGCTTGCGGATAATCGGCCGCAATAATTTTGGCAAGTACCTCAGGCATTGGCAACGGGTCATCCGCCGTGACTGGCATTATGACGGTGACAGGCAGGCCCGGCGAAAATTCGATGCCAAAAAGGCCGCATCCACTCTCACGCGCCCATTCCGGATGTACAGCCCGGGCGGGAACACCGCGCCTGTTAAGGGCTTCCTGCACGGCACGCAATCCCGCGTCAAAACTGTATGCCTTCTCCCCGCCTCCCAACGCCGTCGAACCCGGCAGGCTGCGCCAGTGATAGGCAATGGCCGGAACATGCCCCACATGGCGGGCGACCTCGGAGGCGCGCAGGGCAAAGTCGTAATCCTGCGCTCCCACAAATTCTGCGCGGAAGCCGCCGAGCTTTTCGTACAGAGAGCGCCGCACACAAAGAATGTGCCCCATGGTCATGAAAGACAGCAGTTGAAAGGGATCAAAGTCCTGTTTGAATTGCTCCGCGTAGCGAAGCCCTTTCTGATCGATTTTGTCATCATCAGTATACAGCAGGTCTGTATCCGGGTACTCAACGAGATAGCGGACAAGATGTGACAGGCAGTGAGGCGTCAGGGCGTCGTCCTGGTCAAGAAAAGCCAGAAAGTCGCCGGAGGCCGCCGTCGCTGCGGAATTGGTAGCAAGACTGATGTGGCCGTTGTGTTGGCGGCGGCATATTTTGATACGTCGATCGGCGGCGGCATAAGCCTGCAGCCTGGGCCATACCGAAGCATCAGGGCTGGCGTCGTCTGCCATGCATAGTTCCCAATTGGTGAAGTCTTGTTCGAGAACACTTCGCACGGCGATACCGAAAAATGGTTCCGGCGGATTGTAGACCGGCATGACCAGGCTGATGCGAGGAGTATTGTCCATATAGTACTATTGTTTCCCCATATTACTGTGACCAATTGGCCCCGGTAATACTATGTGCGCTGCGCTGGAAATAAATTTCATTATATGTTACATAATTCATTTAGATTGGATATTCTAAAATTTTATGATACATGTAATGCCTTTGCAAGATAGGAATGTTTTTACTCGCATACTCTCAGGCAAATAACCCAGATCTCGGAGAGCAAGCATAATTTCGTGCAACGATGTCGGCGTAAACTGCCAACAATGCACATCAACATATTCATTCCCTATATATTGAATAAATGCGCCGTCAATCAGCTTTCTGCGTTCCAGGGTATGTTCTTTGTATGGACTTGCGCTTTTTGCCGTATCAGGTGTAGTGTAAGCGACATGTTCAATTATGGAGCGTAACCCAGGATTTGTCCTTTTTTCCAGATATGCGGCGATAATCTCAGTTATAACTGATTCAGGGATATATCGATCGAAAAATGTCGATTTATCAGCAACAGTAAAAATGAATAATCCATTTTTTTTGAGAAGATTTTTTACATGCAGCAAATGACCCAATAAATCGGGCTGGTGTTCAATGCACTGGCTTGAGTATATTAAATCGAATTTATTTTTTATTATATTATACCCATCGGAAACTACATAGTTAATATCAGGTACAGATGATGGATTTCTATTTTCAATAATTGCTGCTCGTTTCTTAAGTAATTCTGTTGACAAGATATCCGCATACTCAACTTTATATTGGCAACAATTCACAAATTCTGGAGAATCAAAAGGGCCTATCTCTAATATTGTTTTTACATTATCTTTTATTATATCTAACATTTCATGCCAATCTATAATATTACGGAAATCAGATGAAAACGAATCAAAAAAATTAACGGATGAATATTCCTCATCAATATACTTGCCTGGACATAACGGATCTAATTTATCTAGTTTATAAATAAATCCTCTACCACTAATAGCATAGGCGTCGACATCCCCCCCCCATTTATCATTTAATTTTAATATGTTGGAAAATCCAGAAGGCGTGTCGGAGTGAATCGAATAATGCTCGCAGACATCCGCTCTAACAACAAAATTAGAGGTTTGCCCTACAATTGATCTTCGGGCTACAAAAATTACGTTTTGGGGGGGTGTTAAAGGATCTTCAGCTAAGCACAGGCTCCACCCTTTAATGATGACCTCCTCATTTCCAGACCATGATATATGTTCTATATACCCGCCGTTTCCAGGTTTAAATGTTTGTAATAAACTATTATGTATAAATCCCATTATAGTCCTCCGTTTTATGTGATATGTGCGTAATCAATATATTTAAGCGCACTATTTGTTTTGCAGGTCCAGCCAGGGCCGGAGGTTCGCAAAATTGCTTTCCGTTGCGTTCCGTGAATTTTTCACTGTATTTCAGGTACACGCGCCTTCCCGCGCAACGGCCTTTAAAAAATCCGCAGAGTAGGCAGCCAAGTCCCTTTCTTCCAGAGGGCGTTGCAGAAAACGCCCCATTCTATAAAAGCGCAAGGAGCGGGATTCGTTTGGTTCCAATGCTTTAACAATAAGGATAATAGCTCTGTTTTTCAGAGAAAGCGATTGAGCCGGCAAGCCTCCCCATGAACGAACCTCATTGAGGATATGCGCCGGCCGAGTAGGTTTGCCGCCAAAGTATGCCAGGCCGACATGATTTCCCGAGGCCAAATTTATATGCCCGTGAAAGCCGACATAGCGCGGTGTTGAGCCTACGATAGCTCCGTGC
>JAIRYI010000001.1 GCA_031267815.1 Desulfarculales bacterium
GGCATAACAAACAGCGGACGGCAAGGTGTTTTGGGAATAAAAAGCGGTTTCTTGTGTTTGGTACATTGAGGCGAAGTGCCGTAAATTCAATCCCAGAGCCTGTCCCCATAATTGTGAACGCAACAGGCTGATAAGTTGTTGTGTTGTACTCCTGTCGGATGGATTGCTTCGTTGCCATTTGGGGCGGGGCAAGAGTTCTCGTTTGTCACTGACGGCGGCGTCAGCCAAGAGCAAAAAAGCATATGCCGCCTCTAAAGTTTACCTCATTTTTCTCCCGTCATCGCGAGCGAAGCAAAACAATCCAGATTTTAATATGCAGAGGTCTCATTTCACGATTTCCCAGTAACCCGCCCTGTCAGAGCCGATTCGCCAAATAACTCCTGTATCTCGGAGGTACTTAATCTCCCTTGAGATAGTGCGTGTCGATAGATCTGTCATTTCTGCCAGCTGCTTTTGCGTCGCTTTTGGCTCAGCGGAAATGGCATTTAAAATTTTGTCGGCATTATTTTCTACGCCACTATCTACGTCACTTTCATCGCCACTTGGCGTAGATAATTTGGCGTAGTTCAAATTTTTTAAAGTCACGACAAATGACTGCTCTGTGGAGCGGAAAAACGGAGTAATGTCTTCAGGATATTGGTCGACGATTTTTCGCAGACCACTACCGCGACGCTCCATCAGCTTCAGGCGGCTAAAGAGGTCGCAGATTACCGGATTCCTGCGGATTGAAGCCACCTCGTCTATATCCAAATCCTGAATCCGTTTGCCGTCAGGCATACCGCCGGGGGAAACAATTTCAAGGCGGTCGTCGTACATATCCACATGGATTTCGCTACCTTGAATCATATAATCACGGTGAACGAGAGCGTTTACCAAAGCCTCATGAACAGCCTCGGACGGATAGTCCGGCATCTCAATCCTGCCCGTACCGGTCTTTTTCCATTTGACTGAAGAGTTGTGACGCACGAATTTCAAGGCATCGTTCAGGAGAGAGATGGCATTGCTTTGGAACTCGTCGTTGTCGATGGCGTCTACATACAGCCCGCCCTTTTTCAGACCGTTCCAACGGGTACAAAATACCCTCGACTGATAGACCGGGCATTGGTCGGCAAACAGCGCGCCGACGAAAGTGAGCGTATCATTATCGGTCAGCATTCCAAAGGAGCGATAGTCCCTCGGCTTTTCAACGGCACTGCCGGTTTTCTGTTTGAACGTCGCCTCGAACAGCGTATAACTGTAGTCCGAGTAGCGGTATTTTGTTTCAAGAACATCGAAAGTCTGGTGGAGACCTTTCAGAAGCAATTCGTTCAGGACTGCGGCAGGAGCCTGCGCCGATTCGTTTCCGATTCGGTAATAAGCAATCTTCGTGCCATCGCCGTTGTAGTAATAAGGGGTGTTTGCTCCGCCGGAAATCTGGACGCGAAGGATGTCCTGCCCATCCACACGGATACGTAATTCTCTCACCGCTGGCACGAGTTTTGGAAGATGATTTCTATTCAAGTCTCGCCTTTATCTTAATTGAACTTGTGGGCGGATGCTGTTAGGAAATCGACGCACAGTTCAGCGGCATTTACTGGGATATGGCCAACAGCTTGAACGGCGTCCGTGTGGAAACGGGTCAACATCGTATGGAGAGCGGACGAGAGGGCAGCAATAACCCGCTCTAAAGCAAAGGCAAAGCCTTGCCCGGATTGAGCAGCCCTTTGGGATCAAAAGCGTCTTTTATCCGCCACATCATGCTCAGAGCGTTTTCGTTCAGTTCCAGCCTGGCGCCGGCCAGCTTTTTCACTCCCACTCCGTGTTCGCCGCTGACGCTGCCGCCCAAATGGAGGGTATGGGCGAAAATTTCCTGAACCGCTCTTTGCGAGCGCCGGGTTTCCTCAGGATCCTTGCCGTTATACATTATATTGACATGCAGATTGCCGTCGCCCACATGACCGAAAACCGCGATCTTGACTCCCAGGCCGGCCGCCGCCTCATCCAGTATTTCCATAAAAGCACCCATACTGCCCAGGGGCAGGGCAATGTCCTGATTGAGTTTATGACTGCCCAGCTGATGCATGGCCTGGCTCACTCCCCGGCGCAGTTTCCAGATTTCTTCTCCCTGGCTCCGCTCATGGGCCAGTTTAAGGGCAAAACCTCCCTGTCCTTCCAAAATACGGGCCAGTTCTTCCGTCTGCCGGGGCACGGCCTCGGGCGGGCCGTCCACTTCCAGAAGAAGCAGGGATCCGGCGCCGGGAGGGATGCTGATTTTACCCAAGGCTCTGACCGCGTCCAGAGAGCGCCGGTCCAGAAATTCCATGGCCGTGGGCACGATGGGCTGGCTGTGCAAATATCCCACCGTTTGGAGCGCGCTCTGCTCAGAAGGGAAAAAAGCGCTTAAAATGCTCACCGCCTCGGGCTGGGGGATGAGTTTGAGGGTAATCGAGGTGATGACCGCCAGAGTGCCCTCACTGCCTACCAGGAGGCGGGTGAGATCATAGCCCACCACCGATTTGTTGGTTTGCCCGCCGGTGCGGATGATTCTGCCGTCCATGAGCACCGCTTCCAGGCCCAGCACATAGTCGCCGGTAACTCCGTATTTGACCGCGCGCAGACCGCCGGCGTTTTCCGCCACCGCGCCTCCGATGGTGGCAAAGGCGGCGCTGGAGGGATCGGGCGGATAGAACAGACTGTGAACGGCCGCGGCCTTCTTTATTTCATCAATCAACACCCCCGGCCCGGTTTTAAGCAAACGGTGGTCAGGCATAACTTCCGTTCCCAGCATGGAACTCATGTCCAGGACAACGCCTCCCCGCGCCGCCAAAGCTCCGCCGGTAAAGCCGCTGCCCGCGCCGCGGGGGGTCAGAGGCAGCTCATGGTGATAACAGCAGGCCAGGACCGCGGCCACCTGCTCCCGGTCAACCGCCCGCACCACCGCCTGGGGGAACCGTTGTATCTGGGTGGCGTCGGTATGGTAGAGGGCGCGTATGCCCGGCTCAGTATTGATATTTTTCCGCCCGGCGGCTTTGGCCAGGGCGCGCAGGCTGTCCGGGGTCAAAATTATTTCCTCCTTCCTAATTGCCCAAAGGCGGTTTTGCAGGGTCCGTTTAAGTAAGCGTTCCTTAAATTTAGAATTATACCAAATCCCGCTGTTATTAAATCACGCTCTTTTCCTTGCCAGCCGGCTTAATACATGGTAAAAAAATAAGATCGATAATTTATACGAATTTCATAAACAGGTGTTATGTCATGGACTCCAGCAATCCCCCCGCCGATTATAAAAATACCCTCAATCTGCCTCAGACCCCGTTCCCCATGAAGGCCAATTTACCGCAGCGGGAGCCGGAAATCCTGGAAGACTGGCGGCGGATGGATCTCTATGCCCGTATCCGGGAGCAGTCGGCCGGCCGGCCCAAATATATTCTCCACGATGGCCCCCCCTATGCCAACGGCAAACTGCATATGGGCCATGTGCTGAATAAAGTACTAAAGGATATTGTAATCAAAAACCGGCAGATGGCCGGTTTCGACGCCGCTTTTGTGCCCGGATGGGACTGTCACGGCCTGCCCATCGAACATGAGGTGGACAAGCAGCTGGGCGGCAAAAAAAAGGATATGAGCAAAGCCCAGATTCGCCGGGAATGCCGGGCCTATGCCGCCAGGTTTGTGGAAGTGCAGCGCCGGGAGTTCATGCGCCTGGGCGTGTTGGGGGACTGGTTCAATCCTTATCTGACCATGGATTACAGCTATGAGGCCGCCACTGTGGCTGAATTTGCCGAATTTTACCGCCGGGGATCGGTCTACCGCTCCAAAAAACCGATTTACTGGTGCAATTCCTGCCGCACCGCCCTGGCCGAGGCGGAGGTGGAATATGACGACCACCTCACTCCCAGCATCTATGTGGCCTTTCCTCTGGAAGACAGCCTGGCTGATCTCAATTCTTCCCTTAAAGATCTGGCCTTAAGCGCGGTAATCTGGACCACCACCCCCTGGACCATTCCCAGTAACCTGGGCATTGCCCTTCATCCGGAGTTTTCCTATGGAGTCTATGTTCACGCGGGCAAAGGCTATATTCTGGCCGATGAGCTGGCTCCCGCCTGCCTGGAGCGCTTTGCTTTCAGCGGAGCGGAAAGGCTGTGTTCCCTCAATCCCCAAGATCTGGAAGGGCGCAAGGCCCGCCATCCTTTTTATGACCGCTCCTCCCTTTTGCTGCTGGCCTCTTATGTCACCCTGGATGCGGGCACCGGGCTGGTACACACTTCTCCCGGCCATGGCCGGGAAGACTACGAAAGCGGTCTTAAGTACGGCCTTGAGGTCTATGCTCCTCTGGACGACGGCGGCCGCTATACTGAGGAAGTGGGCTTTTTCGCCGGGCAGGAAGTTTTTGCCGCCAATCCGGCCATTATCGCCAAGTTGAAGGAAACAGGCGCCCTTCTGGCCGGCGGAGAGATCCGGCACTCCTACCCCCATTGCTGGCGCTGCAAGAAGCCGGTGATTTTCCGGGCTACCCCGCAGTGGTTTATATCCATGGAAAAAAACGGGCTGCGCGCAAAGGCCCTGGAAGCCATAAATCAGGAGGTAACTTGGCTGCCCCGGTGGGGCCAGGAGAGAATCCGCGGCATGATCGAAAACCGGCCCGACTGGTGCATCAGCCGCCAGCGCTATTGGGGCGTGCCCATAACCGTGTTCAAATGCGGGCAGTGCCGGAAGACCACTCTTACTCCGGCCATGGCGGAAAAAATCGTGGCCGCCTTTCACCGGGACGGAGCCGACGCCTGGTTCACCCGCAGTCCGGAGGAAATCCTGGGGCCGGATCTGTGCCGCTGCCAGCATTGCGGAAGCGGGGATTTGAGCAAAGAAGAGGATATCCTGGACGTCTGGTTTGATTCCGGGGTGAGTCAGGCGGCAGTGCTGGCGCGGAGGCCGGAGCTGGCCTGGCCCTGCGATCTTTATCTGGAAGGCTCGGATCAGCACCGGGGCTGGTTTCACAGTTCCCTGCTCTGTTCTATTGGGGCCAGAGACCGGGCCCCCTACCAAGCTGTGCTGACCCACGGTTTTGTGGTGGACGGAAACGGCCGCAAAATGAGCAAAAGCCTGGGTAACGTAATTCAGCCCGAGGACATGGAAAAACGCTACGGCGCCGATATCCTGCGCCTGTGGGTGGCGGCTGAGGACTATACCGACGACGTCAGACTCTCTGACAACCACATGCGCCAGTTAAGCGAGGCCTATCGCCGCGTCCGCAACACCATGCGTTTTTTGCTGGGCAATCTTGAGGGCTTTGATCCGGATAAAAATATGCTCCCCTTTGCCTCCTTAAGCGCCATGGATCAGTTTATGCTCCACCGTCTGGAAGAATTTAAGGCCCGCCTGGCCAAAGCTTATGAGGAAATGGCTTTTCATGTGGTCTACCACAGCCTGCACAATTTTTGCGGGGTGGATCTGTCCGGTTTCTATCTGGATGTGGTCAAAGACGCGCTTTATACCCTGGCCCCGGATTCTCCCCGCCGCCGGGCGGTACAGACGGTACTCTATTTTCTGGCCGACGCTCTGGTGCGCCTTATGGCTCCGGTGCTGGCCTTTACCGCCGAGGAGGTATGGCGGCTGCTGCCGGGACGGGAAACGGACAGCGTGCATATGGCTCTTTTTTCCCCGCCCCGGCCGCAATGGCTGAATCCGGATCTGGCCCGGGACTGGCAGCGCCTGCTGGCCTTGCGGGCTGAGGTCAACAAGGCTCTGGAGCAGGCCCGTAAAAACAGGGTGCTGGGCAATTCCCTGGACGCCCGCCTGCTTGTCAGTTCTCCTCCCCTGGCCGGTTTTATTGCCGCCAACCTTAAAAATTTGGAGGAGATATGCATGGTCAGCCAGATAGAACTGCTCCCGGCGCTTGCTGACCCTACCTGGCGCAGCCAGGACACGGAAGACCTGAGTTTTAAAATAGAAGCCAGCCGCCTGCCCAAATGCCCCCGTTGCTGGAAACGGCGGGAGGGCGCGGGCGAAGACGGGCTGTGTCCCGCCTGCCGTGAGGCAGTAAGCGGTTTTTAACGGTATGGCCGCGCGTTACCGCCGTTTTATAATTCTGGCCGCGGCTGTTGTCCTGGCTGATCAGGGGGTCAAACTGTATATGACCAGCATCCTGTCGCCCGGCCAGAGTCAGGCGATCATTCCCGGCCTGTTCAGTCTGGTTATGTGGCACAACCCAGGCGCCGCTTTTGGCGGTTTAAGCGGCATAAGCCAGGCCCGCTGGCTGCTCAGCGGAGTGACTGTGGCCGCTCTGGGGGTTATCCTCTTTCTGCTGCGCGGCTCCTGGGGAAGCAATATCAAAGCGGCCGCCTGTCTGGGGCTGGTGGCCGGAGGGGCGGCCGGCAATCTTATTGACCGCCTTCGTCTGGGCTGGGTGATAGATTATATCCTGGTTTATTACCGGGACTGGTACTGGCCGGCTTTCAATCTGGCCGATATGGGCATTACCTTGGGCGGGCTCCTGCTGGTAGTTTTTATGTGGAAAAAAAGCTGACCGCCGCTCCCCTGTTATTATGAAAGTTTTTTGCCATGCATCCTGTTTTAATGACCTTGGGATCCTTTACTCTCTATTCCTATGGCCTCATGCTGGCTCTGGGGGTGCTGGCCGGAACCGTACTCAATTGCGCCCTGGCCAGGAGTAACGGGCTTGGCAAAGAACAGATTCAGTCGGCTGTTTTGTGGATCATGGTCTGTGCCCTCCTGGGAACCAGGATTTTTTATGTGCTTATTAATTTGCCGGAATTTGCCGCCGATCCGGTGCGGATGCTGTATATCTGGGAAGGGGGCATGGTTTTTTACGGAGGCCTAATCGGCGGGATTGCAGCCGCCCTGTTTCTGGCCCGGCGCTGGAAGATTTCTGTTCTCCGTCTATTTGACAATCTGGCCCCCGGCCTGGCCTTGGGCCAGGCCCTGGGACGGGTGGGCTGCTTTCTGGCCGGATGCTGCTACGGCATACCCTATCAGGGCTGGGGAGCGGTGGTGTTCACCGACCCCCATTCGCTGGCCCCCCGTAATCTGTCTCTGTTCCCCTCGCAATTGTTTGAGGCCGGGGCCATGCTCCTGATCACTGCCGCCCTGCTGGCTTTTTGGAAAAAAAGAGGCGTCAGGGCCGGCCGGGTGGCCTGCCTGTTCGGTATTCTGGCCGGTTTGGAGAGAATAGCCGCGGAACAGTTGCGCGGCGATTTCCGCGGCGCGGCCTGGGGCAATGATTTTTTTACGCCAACCATTATAATTGCTATTATAATGGTTTTGCTCTCCGCCTGGGGCTGGATGGCCTTTAAGGGAAAAAGTTTAAAGAGGTAAAAAATGGAAATAGTGCAAATGCTGGTAGGCTCAATGGATGTATACGCTTATCTGCTGGGCTGTCCGGAAAGCAAAAAGGCGGCGGTGATCGATCCGGGCGGGGCCCCCTCCCGCATCAAGGCGGAAGCGGACCGGCGGGGATATGAAATAATATATATTTTAAATACCCACAACCATCCTGACCACACCGCGGCCAACAGCGAACTCAAAGCCCTGACCGGGGCCGAGATTCTCATTCATAAAGATGACGCCCCCCATCTGGCCTCTTCCGCCATGGCCGCGGCCGCCGTCTCCATGGGCTGCCGGCCTTCACCGGCGGCGGACCGGCTGCTGAATGATAATGACCTTGTCAAACTGGGCGCTAACTGTGAGATCAGGGTGGTCCATACTCCGGGCCATACTCCGGGCGGGGTGTGCTTTTATGCTGAAGGCAACCTTTTCACCGGAGACACCCTGTTTGTGGGGGCGGTGGGCCGCACCGATTTTGCCGGCGGTTCCTGGCCGGTGATGATTAAATCCCTGAAAAACCGCGTTTTGACTTTTCCTGATAATACGGTGGTCTGGCCTGGGCACCATTACGGCCCTTCCCCCACTTCCACCATCGGTCAGGAAAAGCTTACCAATCCTTTTGTGCAATAGGCCATGCCCTCTTCCGCGGTCAGACGCAAACGCGGCCGGCGTCTCAGGGTTATAGACCGCGCTGCAGCGGCGCGGCGCCGCCAATGGCTTTGATCTTAACCTCCCCTGGAAGGAGAACTCATGGCTGTCAATAAACCGCTTAAATCCGCTCCCGGCCGGCGCTTGGAAACCGTCAGCGTTTGCATGATGGTCAAAAACGAAGAGAAACGCCTTGGCGCCGCCCTGGCCAGCGTCCGGGAATGGGTGGATGAAATTATCGTGGTGGACACGGGATCCACCGACCGGACAGTGGAAATTGCCGAATCTTTCGGCGCTAAAATATATCATCACCCCTGGGAGTACAATTTTTCCAAACACCGCAATCAGAGCATGCAATATGCCGGCTGCAACTGGATCTTCATCCTGGACGCGGACGAGGAACTGGCGGAGGGCCAAGGCCCTTTATTACGCAAGCTCATGGAAAACCCTCCGCCCCATATTCACTGTTTTCTCATGGAACTTAACAACACCATGCCCGGCGGCAACTCCACTTTCCTGATGCATCCCCGCCTGTTCCGCAACCATGTGGGATTCCACTATGAGGGCAAAGTACATAACCGGCCGATATTGACCGGCCCGGCCATGGCAACCAAAATTCTTCTCCTGCATCATGGCTACAATGAAGACGACGCCGTTATGGATATCAAACATAAGCGGCGTATTCTTATGATCCGCAAATGGGTGGAAGAGGAACCGGAGAATCTGCACGCCCGCTCCTATCTGGCCCATACTCTGCAGTCCAGCCCGGAAGGGTTGAACGAGTCCATTGAACAGGCCCTGATCGGGCTGGAACTCCTGAGCCATAAGCCGCCCAAAGAGCAGGCTGATTTCGGGCCGCATTTGTATTACCCTCTGCTGAATTGCCTCACCTCTCTCAACCGTGACGACGAGGCGATAAAATACGCCGGCCAATGCATGGATCTGGCGCCCAATTATCCTGATTCCCTCTTCTTTCTGTGCCAGATCTATTTTAAACGCGCCCAATGGCAAGAACTTTATGATACAGCGGTCAAATTTCTCGATCTCCAAAGTGAGTGCCGGCGCTTTCCGGAGAGATTTATCTACTATGAAAATCTCTCCGCCCCGCAGGAGAATCTTATTCGCGCCCGGCTTATCCAGGCCTGCGCCCATTTGGGCCGGGAAGACGAGGCCGAGCCGGTTTTCAACGCCATGTTTGGGGAAAACGATTCGGAACTGACCACCAAATTGGCGGTGCAGGGATTGATTAAAAATGATTTTGGCATCCTGGCCCGCTCCCTTACCAATATAGCCCAGCAGAAGATGCCCCAATGGCCCTGGCCGCCCAATTTTGTAGGCCTGGTGGAAATAAAGTCCCAGGAACAGCAGGCCGGCTATTCCAAACAGGAAGGCCTGCGCCTGCTGGAAGAGAACAAGCCGCTCCAGGCGCTGCCTTTGCTGGAGCAGGCCAATCATATTATGCCCAATGACGGGCAGGTGATGCTGGCTATGGCCCGCATATTTTCAGAACAGGGGCAAAGGGAACAGGCGCTGCCCTGGCTCATCGGCGGGCTCAACGCCCATCCCGGCCATCCCTGGGCCTGGCAGGCTCTGGCTGATTATTATTTCGAGTCGGAGCAGTATCTTCCGGCCCAGGCCTGCTACCAGCGCTATTTGAGTATGGCCCGCTCCGACCCCCAGGCGCGGCAGCGCTATGAACAAAGCTTAAATTTAAGCCGGGAACAGACTCCGGTAAGGATGAAACCGCCCAAACTGCTGTTTATAATGGCCGGCGGCCTCAGTCCCAAACTGCTCCAGCAGCCGGCGCCCCATTTTCTGATGGGGCGGGCCTGGGGCGAGTTTCTGACGACCGGCTTTGAAAGTCAGAGCGACCCCATGTGGGCCGCTCTGCTGACCGGTTCCAACCAGTTCACGCACGGTATTTTCGTTGATTCTTCCTGGAGTAATCCCTTTGATTTGAGCCAAAGCAAGGCGCCCTGCATATGGGAGGTCCTGCCGCCGCATTTGCGCTTGGGGTTTGCGGCCATGCCTCTGGACGGGCCGGGCCTCAAACTGCCCGGCTGGAGCCTGCCCGGATATCCCCACGGTATTTTGCATCCGAATCAGGTAAGGCCGAATCCTCTGGCCGGTCTGGCTCTGGCTCACGGTTATCGCAGCGATTACCTGCTCAGCAACTATGACGAACAGATGCTTCACCTTCTTCTTTTCGGCAATGTGATTCAGGAAGCCTTCATGGCCCAGATGGAGCGCAATAAAATAGTCGCGGCCATGAACATGCCGGCGGTGGATGTGCTGATCCTGGGCTTCAATGCCCTGGACTATCAGCAGCGGGTGCATGGTCTGGCTCAATATGCCACTTATAGCATATATCAGCAGTTTTACGGCTGGGTGGAAACACTGCTGGCCGCCTTGCAGCCGGAAAATTTCGCCATTGTCAGCCAACGCGGCCTGGGCCAGACGCCAAATTATTTTGGGGGAGGGGCCTATGTTCTTTCCTGGCTGAAAGGAGAGAACGGCCAGGCCAATATCACTGATATAGCCCCGGCCCTGGCCGATCTGCTGGGCGGGGACAAAACGGCCCTGGGGCGGCCGCGCTCTTGAAGGAATAAAAGTTAAACGCCCATGCCAAGGATATGCCCATGATGCGGACACTGGCGGTTTTTATTATAATTATGATATTGAACACTCCGGCTCTGGCTCTTGCCCCGGATGAGATTATCCGCCTGAAAGAGGCCGGAGTAAGTGACGCGCTTATCCAGGCCATGATTGAAAACGGCTCCAACACTCATGACGGTTCGGGAGTGTGGGAAGACGGGGATGGGATAAATTATCAGGCCGCGCCCAATAACCGTTCCCGCCGGGAGCATTACCGGCATGAAAGATGGAAAGAAGAGCGCGCCCTGGAGGCGGCGGACAGCGTGATTATTGACGGCCGCCGCCCCCTTCCCGGCAAATAAGGAAAACAGGATGAACAGAAAAGATAACCGCCTGGACAATATGGGGCCGCGTCTGGATTTGGGGCCGCGGCCCCAGGCGCCCCGTTCCATGTCCCGGCCGGCCGCTTCTTCCCCCGCCTACCGAGAGCGGCCCCTTCCCCCTCCGGCGGAGGAAGGCCCGGTTTTTCCTCAGGGCTGGCGGAGCGCGTCCGGCTCTAAGCAAACGGCTTGGGAGGAAAATCAGGATTCTCAGGATATGGACTCCGCTCCTTATCCCCAGGCCGAAGCGGATGAAGCCAGAACTTATCCCACCCAGGGAGTGCTGGTCCAGCCGCCGGTCAGATTGGGAATGATCCGCCTGTTGAGCTGGCTGGCTCTGCTGACGGCTCTGGCCGCCCTTGTTTTCAGCCTGCTCCTGCCTCCTTCGCCGGCTCAGACTCCGGCCGCTCTGGAACTGACGGAGAGCGCTCTGTCCGGCGCTATTGCGGAACGGGTGGCCAAGCTGGAAAAAGATGTGAGCAGTTTACTGCTTAAAATGGTGACTCTGGAAAAAAATATGGAAGAGGCGAAAAATATAGCCCCCGCCGCGACAAGCGATCTCAGCGCCAGGATTTCCGCCCTGAGCGGCCAGGTCAATGATCTTGGCAACAAAATAAATTTAGTGGGAATACCGGGGTCATCTTCCCCTGCCTCTGGAACGGCCGCGGCCGGACGCGTCCCTTCCCCGCCTCAGGCTCAGGCCGTCCCGGCATTGAATCCCGCCCCCCCGCCCAACCCTGTGGCCAGTTCTCAGGTGGAGGAACGCGCGGGCAGCAAGCCGCCGCCTCTGGCCGCCGGGGCGAGCGCGCCCAGCAACCCTTCCGGGCAGCCGAGGGAGAGATATGTTGTCCAGCCCGGCGATACCCTGTTTGCCATTGCCAAGAATTTTAACGTGGCGGCCAGAGATTTGCGGGCCTGGAACGGCATGGCAGAGGACGATGTACTCAAATCGGGCAGAGTATTGGTGATATACTGATGGAATTCAATCAGGAACAGCAAAAACGGCTTCTGGCTCTGGCCCGGTCTTCCCTGGAGCGGGCCGCCGGGATTGGGAGCGGCCCCCGGCCCGGGCCTGACCCTGAATTCAGGCAGAAGAGAGGGGCTTTTGTCAGCCTGCACAGACACGGCCAGCTGCGCGGCTGCATAGGCACTTTCGCGGCTGACAAACCTCTGGAAGACACGGTCTGGGAGATGGCCCGGGCCGCGGCTGTTCATGACCCCCGTTTCCGGCCTCTGGGCGCTGATGAACTGCCCGGACTGGAAGTGGAAATAAGCGTGCTTTCTCCGCTGTATAAAAGCGCTCCCCAGGAGGTGGAAGTGGGCAGGCACGGCATATTCATCATCAGCCCGCGGGGAAGGGGCGTACTCCTGCCTCAGGTGGCGGTGCAATACGGCTGGGATCGCCTCACCTTTTTGGGTCAGGCCTGCCGCAAAGCCGGCCTGCCCTCCGAAGCCTGGAAGGATGAGGATGTGGAAGTCTGGCTCTTCACCGCCCAGGTGTTCGGCGAAGAAATTTGACCACCCGCAGGGAACCGGCGCCTCTGGCCCCGGCCAGTTTTACTCCGGCGTCCACTTCCAAAGTGAGGGGAGTGGTCATGAAACGGGGGGTAACCGGGGCGCAGACTCCGATCAGGCCCATGAAAGGCAGGCGGCTGATCAGGGGCCGGCCGGTCAGAGAGGCGCTGCCGCTGCTCTGAGGAGCCGGGCCGAGCAACTGGCGCACCAGGGCGCGCGTCTGCCACAGATTGAAAGAGCGCAGGGGCCGCAGGGGAGCGGGCATAAGCAGGCTGTTGAGAGACCAGGGATTGAAGCCGATTATGCAGATAAAGCCGGAACACACCCGGATGGCCTCGGCCAGGGCCAGGCCCGGCCGCTCCAGATATTCCAGGGTATTTATCATAAGCACCGCGTCAAAACTGTTGTCCTCATAGGGCAGGCTGAGAGCGTCGCCGGAGGTTATCTCTGCCCGCGCCCCCAGGCGTTGGCGGGCCATGTCCAGCATAACGGGGCTGGCTTCCAGTCCGAAAGTTTGCAGGCGGTGCCCGGCCAGATGCTGCAAATGGCTACCGGAACCGCAGCCAATATCCAGGACCCGCCAATTGGGGCGGAAATTAAGCAGGTTGTCGATGAGTAAATTGGAAGCGCGCAGATAATTGCGCCCAGAAGGACACTCCAGCCACTGCTGGTAAAAGTCCGGTTTTATGCCCGCGAATATTTTGTCCATAATTGCGCCTCGCCTTGGGGGGCTATTTGCCGCCCGCCCGCCATTTTGTCCCTTTAGCCGAATCTTCCAGCACCACGCCCAGCCGGGCCAGCTGCTGGCGGATCATATCCGCCCGGGCAAAATTTTTTTCCGCCCGGGCCTGGTGCCTCTGAGCGATTAAAGACTCCACCTGAACCGGGTCAATGTCTTTTCCGTGGGAAACAAAGCCGTTCTGGCGGAAGGCAACAGGCTCGTTCCGCAGAAGGCCCAAACGTCCGCCCAGATTGGTCAGCAGATCCGCCCCGCCCTTGGCCCTGGCCAGATTCTGCCGGCCGCCCGCGCGCAGCAGACGGTTGATTTCAGAACTCAAAGCAAACAGAACGCCGACGGCGGCGGCGCTGTTGAAGTCATCGTCCATGGCTTTCTCAAAATCATTGACCGCGTTTTCCTCCCCCCAGGGTTCGCCTTCTATTTTTTCTCCCGCTTCGGCCACACCGGCCAGCACGGTATAGAGGCGTTCCAGGCCGCTGACCGCGTCCAGGAGAGCGCCCTCACTGAAATCCAGGGGAGAGCGGTAATGTTTGCTCAGTAAAAACAGGCGCACCCCTTCCGCGGGGGCGATTTTGAGTATGTCTTTTATAGTAAAAAAATTGCCCGCGGATTTGGACATTTTTTCCTGATTGATGCGGACAAACCCGTTGTGCAGCCAGAAGCGGGCGAAAGGCCGGCCGTTCAGCGCTTCACTCTGGGCTTTTTCGTTCTCGTGATGGGGAAAGAGCAGGTCTTTGCCTCCGCCGTGAATATCAAAAGTTTCTCCCAGATATTTCTGGCTCATGGCCGAACACTCAATATGCCAGCCCGGCCGGCCTTGACCCCAGGGGCTGTCCCAAGATGGCTCGTTTGCTTTGGCCGATTTCCACAGAGCAAAATCCATAGGGTTGCGTTTTCTTTCGTCAACCTCAACCCGCGCCCCGGCCAGCATATCTTCCGGGGAGCGGCCGCTCAGTTGTCCGTAAGGCTTGAAGCTGTCGACCGCGAAATAGACGTCGCCATTGTCGAGGGCATAGGCGTGGCCTTTATTTATCAGCCCGGCCACCGCGGCGGTTATTTCCGCCATATGCCGGGTGGCCTTGGGTTCAACAGTGGCGGGCAGCAAGCCCAGGGCCTGCATATCTTGGTGATAAGAGGCAATATAACGCCCGGTCAGGGCGCGCCAGTCCTCTTTCAGTTCCGCCGCGCGGCGGATTATTTTGTCGTCCACATCGGTGAAATTGCGCACATATTCCACCCGGTAGCCGCGGGCCAGCAAATGGCGGTAAATAATATCGAAGGCCACATAACAGCGGGCATGGCCGATGTGGGGATGGTCGTAAACAGTAACCCCGCACACGTACATACGCGCCAGACCGGGGGTAAGGGTGGTAAAAGGCTCTTTTTTCCCGCTCAGGGAGTTGTAGACCAACAGAGGCATAATTACTCCTAAAAAATTGAATTTTCCATAAGCATCACCTGGGCCTGGGCGGCCATTCCCTCTCCTTTGCCTATATACCCCATTCCTTCCGTGGTGGTGGCGGCAATATTGATGCGTTCTTCCCCGGTTGCCAGAGTTAAAGCCCAGTTGGCCCGCATGGCGGGAATATGGGGCGCCATTTTGGGCGCCTGGGCCATGATCAGGGCGTTTATCTGCTGAATTTCATATCCGGCGAGTTTCAATTTTACCGCTGCCAGCAGTTTGAGGCTACTTATGCCGGCGTAGGCCGGATCATGATCGGGAAAATGAAGGCCAATATCCCCCAGGCCGGCGGCGGCAAGCAAAGCGTCCATGAGGGCATGGGTCAGCACATCGGCGTCGGAATGGCCCTGCAGGCCCAGATGATAGTCAACAGCCACTCCACCCAGAATCAGGCGGCGATCCGGGATGAGTCGGTGGGCGTCAAAACCAAAGCCTATGCGGGGGCGGCATAATAATTGCTGAGCTGAAATCCAGTCTTCCGGGGCGGTTATTTTGAAGTTGGCCCGGGGCGCGGCCACCAGTTTCACTTTTTGCCGGTTCAATTCCAGCAGGGCGGCTTCATCACTGCAAACAAGGCCCTCACTGAGTTCCGCGGCGGCTTTCAGGAGGGGCAGAGCAAAAGCCTGCGGGGTCTGGGCCAGCCATATCTGTTCCCGAGGCAGAGTGCTTTTTACGTTTGCCTCCTGATCCGCCGTTTTAACAGTGTCAGAACAGGGCCAAGCGGCCAGGGCCGCCCCGTGGCGGCGGGCTTGCGCCATAACCCGGCGAAACAGCTCAGGCCGGGCGAAAGGGCGGGCGGCGTCGTGAATAACCACCCAGCCATAGCCCAGTTCCTGGGCCAGATCCAGTCCCAGTGCCACGCTTTCCTGGCGGCTGGGCCCGCCCCGGATTATATGACAGGGTTTGGAGGCCCGCTTCAGACAGGAACGGGCCTCTTCTTCCCGGCCAGCCGGGCAGATGACTATTATTTCCGCGATCTCTTCCGTTTTTTCCATTGCCTCCGCCGACCAGGCCAGAAGAGGCCGGCCGGCCAGGGGAAGAAACTGTTTGGGTTTGTCCGCGCCCAAGCGCTGCCCCAAACCGGCCGCGGCAATCAGGCCTATAAATTTATCATAATTTTTCATAAGTTAATCTAAAAGGCCAACCGAACCCCTTCGCCCCGGGCCGGACTTTAAAGTCTCCGTTTTTTCCGGCCGCTTGCTGAGGTGGCGCTTCGTTGATGTTAATTATTTGAAATTATAACAGTTATTATTATAATTGCACTTCTTGGGCGCCGGGGAATCTGATTTTAGAAATTGCCCGCGATTAATGATATAATTTACAAAAGGCCGCAACTTGTTGGCGGCGGCCGCTTCAGCAATGCCTGAAGCCGGCCTCTTCCCGGGTCTATTAATTTATAGTTACATCTACTGACCAAATTGAGGCGCGGCCGGTTCCTGTCGGGCCAACAAGCCATAACGCAGCGGAAACAGTCATGGTTTTTGAGGATTATATATGAGGTCTGACCCCAGGCCCGCGCCGCTTGGCAGAGAGAGGATTTAGTGGGCGTACCCATATTTTTCTGGATGTGGCTGGTTATCACAGGGTCGCGCAAAAAGGCCCTGACCTACGAGGCCGAGCGTCTGATGCGCAGCCGGCGCTACCCCCAGGCTTTGGACTACTATGACGCTATTGCCGGCGAATGGCCTGACGATCCGCTGGGTTTTCAAGGCATATCCAAGGTTTACGAAATCATGGGGATGATGAATGAGGCTGGGCGGATGAACGATATCGCTGTTTGTTTGCTGGAAGTGGCGGAAAATAATTCGGACCCTCAGTTGCAGCTCAAAACCGCCGACTCTTTTGTAGCGGCCAAACTTTATAATCTGGCTCTAAACTATGGAGAGAGAGCCTTGCGTCTGGCGCCTGAGGACTTGGATGTACTGAAACGCGGCGCTTTGATTTTTCGCCATAACCGCCAATACGGGAAGGCTCTGACCGCGATCAAACAGGCTCTGCGCATCAGTCCTTTGGACGAAAGCCTGTATGAGCAGATGGCTATAAATTTGAAGGGGCTGGATCGGAAGGACGATTCCCGCCGCGCTTTCAGCCTCTCCCGCGCCCTGGCCAAAGTACGCCAGAACCCCAATGACAGTCAGGCGGTAGAGGCGGTCATTTTCCATTTCACCATGGCCGGGGCGCGCAACCTGGGAATACAGGTTCTTGATGAGGCGCTGCTGAAATTTCCTGACAATTTCTCCTTGAATATGCTGCGCGGCAAAGTCTGCCTTGAAGAGCAGAATGCTCTCAAAGCCAATGAGTTTTTGCTCAAGGCGGTGCTGCTGCAGCCGGCTGCCTCCGAGGCTCATTTCCTGCTCTCCCGTTCTTATCAGCAGCTGGGCAACAGCAGAAAAAGCGTAGCCCATCAGGATATGGCCGAAATAATTACCGCGGCCAAAATGAATATTGATCAATGCAGCGGCGCCCTGATGCTTATCCATGGCCTGCTGAAATGCGATATGGCTGACAGCGCCCGCCAGCAGGCCAATGAACTGGCCGCCGAATTTCCGCAAAACTGGCAGGGTCCCTTTGCCATAGGCTTGGTGGATAAGTATCAGGGGCATCTGTCGGACGCAATTGTCCGTATGCAGCAGGCCAGCAAGCTTAACGGCAAGGCGCCCGAACCTTTGCTGGAGACCGCCTGGATTCTCGCCGCCGCCAAAAAGAACGAAGCGGCGGTTGACATGGGCCGCAAGGCGGTGGCGGTCAACCCCCGCGACCCAGCTATGCGGCGCAAGCTGGCGCAGCTTTTGCGCGCTCTTGGGTATACGGAAATGGCCATAGAAGAAGAGGAAATGGCCAACACGATCAGCAAACGCCAGGATATCAGCCTGCTGGATTAAATCAGCCCGAGGGCTGAAACGGGCGCGCCAATTCCGCTGCGGGCGTTAAGGAAGCGCTGCCCGGAACCCCAAAAGTCAGGGGTAATTATATTTATGGGTATGAAAAATAAAAAAAGTAAAAAAGCATCCCGGAGAGCATCATCTTTGCCGGCCGCGGAACCGCCTTCGCCTCTCCGGGACGAATTGCCCGGGGCCAGTCTGAGCCGGCTGAAAGAATTGCTGGCCGAGGGAGATCAGAGTCAGGAGCTGTTTTTGCTCCTCAACTCCCTTGACTCCGCAGATTTCGCGGGATTAAGTCAGGATCAGATCAGCGGGGTAAGCGCCGCGCTCGTGGATCGGCGGGATTTCGACGCCCTGATCGCTTTCGGCCGCGCCTGGCTTGGCGCTCATCCCGGCCATGCTTTGGCTCATAATATTCTGGGCGCCGCCTATATCAACCAGGGGCGGCTGGAAGAGGCCCAGGCGGCTTTGCGGCAGGCCTGCGCTCTGGCTCCTGAAGAATTTCTGTTCGCGCTTAATTTAGTTACGGTTTTGCTTATGCGCAAGCTGTGGGAGGAGGCAAAATCCCTGCTGGCCCGGCTGGAAAATCGCTTTCCGGAACAGGCGGCCCGGCTGGAAGAATTGGGGCGGGAAATACCCGCTGCCAACAGAGGCCCTATCCCGGCGGGCAGGAGGGCGGAGTTTCCGGATTCGGGGGGGGGGGGGGGGGGGCCCGCGCGGGGGGGGGGGGGGGGGGGGGGGGGGGCGGG
>JAIRYI010000053.1 GCA_031267815.1 Desulfarculales bacterium
TACTATCCGCAATCTTACGATACGCGAGATAATGGAGCATATGGAAGCCGTCACGGAGATACGTTTTTCCGGGAGATACGGCAAGGTCGTAGCGGAGGCTGATCGGTTGCAAAGAAAAAAATCATGGATTGCTTTGGCGTTTCGGTGGAAACATAGTTACACTTCGCGGGAAAATAGGTTTAAAGACGCCATGATGTATTGATTGCCGCCGGCGCGGCAAAAGCCGGGTATTGCGGTATAATTATCAGCGAATAATAGCTATACTCCAAAACGGGGACAGGCTGATATGGTCAAACGGGAATTTACCGGAGAATTCATAGGAACCTTTATCCTGGTGCTGTTCGGTTGCGGCTCGGTGGCGGTTTCGGTTCTGTTTGACGCCCTGACCGGGCTGATGCAGATAGCTTCTGTCTGGGGCATGGGCGTGACTCTGGCCATATACGCTACCCGCCATTTATCCTGCGCCCACCTTAACCCGGCTGTATCACTGGCCATGGTCTTAAGCCGGCGCATGCCGGCAGGCAAGCTGCCCTGTTATTGGAGCGCCCAGTTGGCCGGGGCCATAGCCGCCGCCGGCGCGCTTTATCTGTGCTTCGGCTCTTCCATCGAAGCCTACGAGAGCCTTAACGGAATAGTGCGGGGCACGGCCGAATCGGCCCAGGTCGCCAAAATGTTCGGCGAGTATTACAGCCTGCCGGGCAGCGGTTCCGCGGTGAGCCTGCCTCTGGCCGCGGGGGTGGAAGCTTTGGGAACTTTTCTGCTGGTATTCATGATTTTTTCTCTAACCGAAGGCTGCAATGTGGGCCGGCCCTCTCATGCGGCCGCGCCTCTGTTCATCGGCATTACGGTTAGCGCCCTCATCTGCCTGCTGGCGCCTTTAACCCAGGCCGGCTTGAATCCGGCCCGTGATTTCGGGCCCCGCCTGGTGGCCTGGCTGATGGGCTGGGGATCAGCGGCCTGGCCTGATGAAAAATTGGGCTTCTTCATTGTTTATATCTTGGGGCCAATGATAGGAGGGGGGCTGGCCGCGTTTGTCTTTGCGAAAATAATCGAACCGTTGCTGGCCGGCCAAATTGCCGGCGGCTGTGAAAATAAACCCGGCGGGACAGGAGATAATAACATGCAGACTGATCTAATTTTAGTTGGCGGCTTTCTGGGCGCTGGTAAAACCACCTTTTTAAATAGAATATCAAAATATCTGGCTGCCGGCGGCAAAAAAACCGGTTTAATCACCAATGACCAGGCCAGCGCCCTGGTGGACACCGCTTTTCTGAGCAGCGATAACGGCCGGGTGGCGGAAGTGAGCGGAAGCTGCTTCTGCTGTAATTACAATGGATTCATGGAAGCGGCCCACAGCCTGCGCCGGGCCGGCGCGGATACTATTATTGCCGAGCCGGTGGGCAGTTGTACCGATCTTTCAGCCACCATTATCCAGCCTTTGAAAGATAAAGGAGCGGATATATTTAAAATTTATCCGCTTTCAGTGTTTGTTGATCCGTTCCGCCTGAGCGAAATTTTGTTGGGCAATCTGTCCGGCCTGCATCCCAGCGCGGTCTATATTGTGCTTAAACAGCTTGAGGAGGCCGATCTTGTTGTAATCAATAAATCCGATTTGCTTTCCCCGGAAACAATGAAGCGGCTCAGGGAACAAACCGAAAGCAGATTCCCCGGCAAACCGGTGCTTGCCTTGAGCGCTAAAACCGGGGCCGGGTTTGCCCAATGGCTGGATACAGTTTCTTCCCTTCTTACCAGCGGTAAAACCATTGCCGAGGTTGATTACGATATTTACGCTGAAGGCGAAGCGGTTTTGGGATGGCTTAACCTGGCGGTCAGCCTGGAAGGACAGGCAAGCGGCTGGGATGAGTTCGCCGCCGGGCTGCTGAATTCCCTGGCCGGGCAGCTTGACGCCGCCGGGCTTGCGGTGGCCCATGTCAAAATAATGCTGGAATCGGGCGGGGCATATGTTATGGGCAATATTACCGGCGACAAGAGTACGGTTCAGCTAAGAAACAGCGCCGGCAATGACGGCCGCGCCAAGCTGACCGTAAACGCCAGGGTGGAAACCGCGCCGGAAACGCTTCTGGAGCTGGTCCGGAAAGTTTTACATGAGCAATGTCTCACCGCCAATGCCGACTATTGTATCGAAACCTCAAATTGTTTAAAACCGGGCAGGCCCAACCCTACGCACCGCTATGCCCAGGCGGTGGTTTAGCCGGCCGATCGGTTTCAGTGGATGATTTTTGATTTCTTGCCCTTCCTGAGCGATCTTGTGAGCAGAAGTTTATAGGCCGCCGGGATAATAAACATGGAAAGCACAGCCGCGCTGAGCATGCCCCCCAGCATGGGCGCGGCAATGCGGGTCATGATTTCCGAGCCGGTCCCGTCCCGCCAGAAAATAGGCAGCAGGCCGGCCACGGTAGTGGTTACAGTCATGGCTTTGGGCCGCACCCTTAACACCGCTCCTTCATGGATGGCTTCATTTATTTCCTTTTCAGCGGCGGTGGCGGGCGAGTTCAAAGCCGGTCTTTCCCGCACCGCGTTTTTGAGATATATGAGCATTACCACTCCGAATTCCGCCGCCAGCCCGGCCAGGGCGATAAATCCCACTCCCGAAGCCACCGACATGGCATAGCCCTGCAGATACATAAACCAGACCCCGCCGGTGAGGGAGAAGGGCAGGCAGAGCATGATAAGAAGCGACTCTCCCGCGCTTTTAAATTCCGTATACAATAAAACGAAAATAATCAGCAAGGCGGCCGGCGCCATAATCGCGAGTCTGGCGTTGGCCCGCTCCATCATTTCAAACTGTCCGGTAAAAGACACGCTCACGCCTGGGGGCAGAACCACTTTATCGCCAATGACTTTACGCATATCCCGCACCAGGGAAAGCGGGTCGCGGTCCCGGAAATCTATATAAACCCAACTGGCCAGACGCCCGTTTTCGCTTTTCAGCATGGACGGTCCGGATCTCACGGCAATATCCGCCACATCCTGCAAGGTGATCTGCTGTCCTTGCGGGGTCAGCAGGGGCATGCTTTTCAGCGAATCAAGGCTGTCGCGGTAGGGTTGGGGGTAGCGCAGATTGATAGGATAGCGGGCTACTCCTTCCACGGTTTCGCCTATTACCTCCCCGCCAACGGCCGAGGAAACGAACATCTGCACATCGGCTATGTTCATGCCGTAACGCGCCGCCCGTTCACGTTTGATATCCACATCCACGTAGCGGCCGCCGCTTAAGGATTCGGCCAGGGCGGAAGTCACTCCCGCCACTTCTTTGACCGCGTTTTGCACCGCCAGGGCGGTTTGGTCTATTTCTTCGCTGTCGGCTCCCGCCACCTTGACGCCCAGGGGGCTTTTAATTCCCGTGGAAACCATGTCGATGCGGTTCCTGATGGGCGGCACCCACAGGTTGGCCACGCCCGGCAGTCTGACCGCCGCGTCCAATTCCGCGATGATTTTTTCTATATTCATGCCCTCCCGCCACTGATCCGCCGGTTTCAGGCGGACGGTGCTTTCCAGCATTTCCAGGGGCGCGGTGTCGGTGGCGGTTTCCGCCCGCCCCGCCTTGCCGAAAACAGAGGCCACTTCGGGCACGGTCATGATCATTTTGTCGGTGATCTGAAGAAGACGCCCCACTTCCGCCACTGATATGCCGGGCAGGGCGGAGGGCATATAGAGCAGATCCCCTTCATCCATGCGGGGGAGAAATTCCCCGCCCAACCGCGACAGGGGCCATAAGGCGGTGAGCAGCAAGAGCAGGGCCACGGCCAGGGTGGTTTTGGGCCGGCGCAGCACCAGATTAATGGCGGGATGATAAAGACGGATGAGCCGGCGGTTCAATCGGTTGCTCTCCTCGGCGGGGATTTTGCCCCGCACCCACAGCCCGGTCAGCACCGGAATAACCGTCACCGAGAGTATGGCCGCCCCGCCCATGGCATATAATTTGGTCAGAGCCAGAGGGCGGAACATGCGCCCTTCCTGGCCTTCCAAGGAAAATACGGGGATAAACGACAAAGTGATGATCAAAAGACTGACAAACAGAGCCGGGCCTACTTCCAGGGAAGCGGCTCTGATCAGATCCCAGCGTTGGGCGGAGTTCAGAGGAACTCCGGGAAAATCCCGTTCCCATTTTTTCAGCTTGCGATGAGAGTTTTCCACCATAACCACCGAGGCGTCCACCATGGCCCCCACCGCGACGGCAATGCCGCCCAGAGACATGATATTGGCGCTGAGGCCTTGATAATACATAATAATAAAAGATATGAACAGGGCCAGGGGCAGAGCCGTAATGGCCACCAGGGCCGAGCGCAGATGGGCAAGAAACAGGGCGCAGACCAGGGCCACCACTATGAATTCCTCAAGCAGATTATGGGCGAGGTTGTCCACCGCCCGGTCTATGAGCAGGCTGCGGTCATAGACCGGGATGATCTCCACTCCTTCCGGCAGGCTGGAGCGCAAACTGTCAAGCCTGGCTTTAACCGCATCAATAACCGAACGGGCGTTTTTACCTGAACGCATGAGTACAATGCCGCCCGCCACCTCGCCTTCTCCGTCCAGATCCGCCAGTCCCCGGCGCATTTCCGGTCCCAAATCAATCCGGGCCACATCCTCCAGATAAACCGGTATGCCGCCATTTTGGATTTTCAGCACGATTTTTCTGAAATCTTCCCGATCCAGCAGGTAACCGCTGGCCCGCACCATATATTCCGCTTCCGCCTGTTCAATCACCGAGCCTCCGGCCTCCTGGTTGGAGGCCTGCACGGCTTTTATCATATTGTCCAGAGTTATTTGATATTGAGCCATTTTTACCGGGTCGGCCACGATCTGGTATTCTCTGACCATGCCTCCCACCGAAGCCACTTCCGCCACATCGGGCAGGGCGGACAGCTCAAATTTCAGGAGCCAGTCCTGGAGCGAGCGCAATTCCGCCAGATCATGCCTGCCGCTCCTGTCGGTCAGGGCATATTCAAATATCCAGCCGATACCGGTGGCGTCCGGGCCCAGGGCGGGAACGACTCCGGCGGGCAGGCGTCCCTGGGCCTGGTTCAGATATTCCAGCACCCGGCTGCGCGCCCAATACAGGTCAGTGCCGTCTTCGAAAATAATATAGACATAGGAATCGCCGAACATGGAGAACCCGCGCACAGTTTTGGCTCCGGGCACGGAGAGCATGGCGGTGGTCAGAGGGTAGGTAATCTGGTTTTCCACCAGCCGCGGGGCTTGGCCCGGGTAGGAAGTCCTGATTATGACCTGCACCTCGGACAGATCGGGCAGAGCGTCTATGGGCGTATTCATAATAGCCCATACTCCCCACACCGACAGGGTCAGCGCGGCCAGGAGTACAAAAAAACGGTTTGCTATACAAGATTTGATTACTTGGGCGATCATAATCCCTTCTCCCCATTCTCCGCCCCCGTCAAGCCGGCGTTTTCCTCACGCATCCTCTCCAGAGCGCCCTGCAGATTGGCTTCGGAGTCAATGAGAAACAGGCCGGATACCACTACTTCATCGCCCTCCTCCAGGCCGGAGAGGATAGCGGTTTTTTCCCGGGAAGAGTGCAGCGCCTGCACCGCTTTAGGCATAAAGCGCCCTTGCGGGCCGCGCACTATTACCCGTTTCTCTTCTCCCAGATCAATAAGAGCCGAAGTGGGGATAAGCAGGGCTTCATCGCCGCTGCCGCGCAGGCGGACAGTGGCGGTCATGCCCGGTTTGAGCAGTCCCAGGCGGTTATCCAGAGACAGGCGCAGAGGAACGGTCCGGGTATCGGGCGAGGCCTGGGGCAGCAGAGTAAAGGAAAGAGGATAAAAGACCTGATCCGGCCAGGCCGGCACTGAAATCCGGATGCGGCTGCCGCTGTTGAGCAGATGAATATCCTGTTCCGGCACTTGGGCGGTGACCCAAATGGGATCAGTGCCCTGAATAACCGCTATGGTCATGTTTTTGTCCACATTCATGCCCGGATAGACGTCAATGCCGGTTATGACCCCGCTTAAGGGCGCCTGGATAGTGAGTCTGGTCTGCACTCTGCCGCTGGCGTCCACAGCCTTGAGCATGGCCTCCGGCATGCCGGTCAGCCGCAGCCTCTCCCGCACCCCGAGAGCCAGCCGGCTGTCGCCTTGCTGATTTTTCAGCAGCAGATATTCGCTTTGATCCGAAGCCCAGCCGGGCACGGTGATATCGGTTATGGGAGCGCCCGTTTTTATCATGTCCCCTGGCGCCAGGGAATATGTTTTTTCCACAAACCCTTCCGCCCTGGGTTGCACTTTGGCCAGTTGATAGTCATTGAATTCCAGGTTGGCCGGAATATCGCGGACAAAGGAAAGGCGGCCCCTGACCGCTTTTTCCGTGCGCACGGACAGATTATGAAGTTGGGCCGGATCAACGCGGACGCCAAAGCCTTCATCATCCGCGTAACGGGGGATCAAGTCCATGTCCATAAAAGGGGATCGGCCCGGCTGCTCAAAGCGGGTTCCCGGATACATGGGGTCATACCAGTACAGCACTTTGGGTTGAGCGTTTTCTCCGTCTGATTCCAGGTTCTGTTCCATATTCTCCGGCGGCCGGCCGGATTCAGATTTGAATATATGGCCGGGCAGCTGGCCCAGAACAATCCCCGCCGCGACCAGGAGCGGGATCGTCGCTGTTTTTTTAAGATTCATAACCGCCTCCGCTTAATTCTTTTTTCCGTCAGCCGTTGCAAGTTCAAAGCCGCCGTATAAAATACGATTCTTTTTCTTCTCTTCGCAGCCTAATCTACCGGGCATAAACTGCATATACCCGGCTGCTTCAGGCGGCTTAAAAGCAAAACACTTTCAGGAATGCCCGAAGGCTCCCTTGCTTCAGCTGTGAAAACTCCGGCGTTTTCACAGCTGAAGCCCAAGGCCGGCTATCTGCGTTTTTATCCAGCCTAATCAACGGGTTCTATATCCAGAATAAAATAGTTCCGTCCCTGCTGAAGGCAGACAAAGCTCACCGCGTCTCCTTCCTCTATCCCTTGCAGCAGGGAATCATCCGTGACCAGAAAATCCATTACCATAGCCGGCAGATTCAGACCGGGAATGGGTTCATGTTCAATGGTCAGCCTGTCTTTGCCCACGGCTTTGACCACCCCGCTGGCGGTGTAGTTGCCTCCTGGCGCCGCCTGGCTTGTCATGCCGGCGTGGTCATGGCCGCCATGCTGATGCTGGGCCATAATTATGCCGCTGCCGGCAAAGAGGCCGATGACGGCGGCGGAAAGGGCAAAAATACGGATAACTTTGACATAATGATTGGTTTTCATGCTAATTCTCCCATACGGTTTTAAGTTTTGTCATTGATCCCCGGCGGCGGGGTCCTGCTCAAGATCCGATGAAATCAGGCCTCCGCCCAGGGCGCTGTAAAGATTGACGGCGTTCATCAACTGATCCCGCCGGATATTTAATAAATTCTGCTCCGCCTGCAGGATGGATCGCTGCGCGTCCAGCACTTCCAGATAACTTGCCGCCCCGTTGGCGTAGCGGTCTGTGGCCAGATCCGACACCAGGCGCTGCGAAGCCAGATAGCGCTCCTGCGCGGCTATCTGGTCGGCAAAGGAGGCCTGGCTCAAAAGAGCGTCGGCAACCTCGCGGAAGGCGGTTTGAATGGCCTTTTCGTATTGGACCACCGCCGCCTCCCGGCGGATTTCCGCCAGTTCCAGATTGGCGCTCAGACGTCCGCCGCTGAAGATGGGCAGGGAAATTTTGGGGACAAAGGACCAGAAAGCGCTGGATTCAGAAAACAGCCCCGACAGATCGCCGCTCATATAGCCAAGATTGCCGGTGAGGGAAATGGAGGGGAAGAAAGCGGCCCGAGCCGCTCCGATGTTGGCGTGGGAGCCAAGCAGGCGGTGTTCGGCCGCCATGACGTCGGGCCGCGTAAGCAGCACGGAAGAGGCAATGCCCGCCGGCAGGCGGGCCAGGGTCTGCTCCGCCAGGGGCACAGGCTCAAGAGAGGGAGCGGCTTTGCCGCTGAAGCTGCCGCTTAACAGCTGCAAAGCGTTGGCGGTTTGAACAACTTCGCGCCGGCGCATGGCGGTTTCGGCTTGGGCCGCTTCCACCTGGGATCGGGCTTGCTCCAGATCCAGGAGGGAAGATTGTCCGGACTGCACTCTGCTCTCAATAAAAGCATAGGACTGACTACGGCTTTTAAAAGTATTTTCCGCTAATTGCAGTTGTTCCCGAGCCAGAAGCAAAGCGAAATAACTCTGGGCCACCTGGGAAATCAGAGATATCCGGACGCTTTTTTCCGCTTCTTCCGTGGCCAGATATTCCTGCAGCGCCGCTTCACCCAGATTTCTCAGACGCCCGAAAAAGTCCAGTTCAAAAGAGGGCATAAGGGCTATTTGGTAATTATTCCGGCTGGATCTGCCGTCAAATCCGCCTGTCATATTATTTTCCGCCCCGGTTTCGGCCTGGGGAAAGCGTTCAGCGTTTTCCACTCCATATAGAGCCTGAGCCTCGGCCACCGCCAAGGCGGCTGTTTTTAAATCCCGGTTATGGATCAGACTGGCGGCGATGAGTTCCCGCAGGCCTGGGTCAGCGAAAAAATCACGCCAGCCGATCCCGGAGGCCGGGGCAAGAGCCGGTTCCTCTGGGGAACCCAGGAAATCCGGCACCGGGGCTTCCGGCCTGATGTATTCCGGAGCCAGAGAACAGCCGCTCAAAAGGGACAAGATTAACAGAGCCGAAAACTTTCCCCAGGCAGGCCGCGTCTTTCCCGGAACAAAAGAAAATAACCTCATGATCCGTCACCTGTAATAGTGGTTGCAGCAGGCGGTAAGCGCCTTCCCGCTGCGGATTTAAGGCTGACGGTTTCAGCGCCGGCGGCAGGCCAATGCTGCCAACAAGCGGATTAAACTCGCTTAACGGGAAGATGCGGTTGTGAAGGTTAAAAATCAGGCGCGGGGGGGACGGAATAAATTCTGAGGAGCAAGGGAGGTCAAACGTTCTTCCGTGCCGGGGAGAACAAACCCCCAGGGAGATGAGGGAAAATCGGGAGCAGGCATGGACAGGGCGCTGGTGTGGATAAAGCAGCACATCATGTTCAGGCATTGTTCTTCCTGGGAAGAAGGATAAGGGGCGTGCGCGGCCGGGATGATACTGACCGGGCCCGGCTCCGGCGGCGGGGAAGCGGCGCATTCAGCCATATCATGCATATCATTATGCATATCATGGCCGGCAGAGCCGGGATGCCGCTGCCCGGAAGGAGGCGGGGAACAGAGGGATAACCCGTCGCATCCCTGTCCGGGCGGATAGAGGGAAGAACCGGCCATAAGAGGGGAAGTCCAGCCAACCCCCAAAGCCATTACCAGAAGCAGGCTCAACGCCCGTCTGATGTTCTTGAAGCGTGGTTTCATGTTAAGCGTAAACCGCCTTAATTGCCCCCAAGCGGCTATGGCAGAGATCTTGAGCCTGCCGCATATTTGTATAATATGCGGCAGGCCAAGAAATATTTCTTTATCCAAATTTTTATAATAAGCGGGGAAGGCCTGCCTGTCAAGAGGAAAAGGGATAAAGCGGGATAAAGGCGTGAGCCGCGTTTATCCCTTCAGTCATAGCGGAGGGAACGATCCCAAAACTTAAGCTTTTGGGGCCATTTGATCCTCATAAATCACCTCCCAGGTGATTTATGCAATGAACTCATTGTTTTTTGATCCGGCTTTGGGTAGCTTTAAGCTATGAATGAGGTGAAGCGTATAGAAGAATTGCGGCGGCGGATAGCCCGCCATAATCAGCTCTATTATAATGAGCAGGCGCCCCTGATAAGCGACGCCGCTTATGACGCCCTGCTGGCGGAGCTGAAAAGCCTGGAAGCCGGCCGCCCCCATCCTGCCGGCGAGTCCTCCCCCACCCATACGGTGGGAGCGCGGCCTGATTCCGCTTTGAGCCGGGCCAGCCACTATCAGCCCATGCTGAGTTTGGATTCTTCCCCGGATCCGGCCTTGCTCCGGGCTTTCCTGCAGACTCTGCCTGCGGATTGCCCTTTATTGATTCAGCCCAAAATGGACGGGTTGTCGGTGGAACTCACCTATGAACAGGGCGTGTTCAAGAGAGGATTGACCAGAGGCGACGGCCTGAGCGGAGAAAATGTCACCGCCAACTTGGCTACGGTAAGCCAGATTCCGGCCAGGCTGAAATACCCTTCCCCTCTGCTGGTGGCCCGGGGAGAGGTATATATGGAAACAGCCGGCTTTGCCGCGCTCAATAAAAGTCTTCTGGCCGCCGGCCGGGAACCGTTCGCCAATCCGCGCAACGCCGCCGCCGGCTCTCTGCGTCAGCTCGACCCTTCGGTTACCGCCGGCCGGCCTTTAAGTTTCTTTGTCTTTGAAATGGTGAACGCCGGAGAACTGGGTTTTCGCAATGACTGGGAAGCGCTGCTCTGTTTGCGCGCCCAGGGCTTTGCCGTGAGCCACGCCTGCCAGCTCCGCCGGGGACAGGGTGAGGATTTTGTGCTGAGGGTATATGAATATTACGCTTCCCAGCGGGAACACCTGCCTTTCGAGATTGACGGCATGGTGCTTAAAGCGGACAGTTTAGCTTTGCGTGAGGCCATGGGGCGGCGTTCCCGCTCCCCGCGCTGGGCCTATGCCTGGAAATTCCCCCCCCGCCAGGAGATAACCACGGTGGCCGATATTGTGGTGCAGGTGGGGCGTCTGGGCAAACTGACCCCGGTGGCTCTTTTGCTGCCGGTGGATGTGGGAGGAGTTACCATCAGCCGCGCCACTCTGCATAATTTCGGGGAACTGTCCCGCCTGGGGGTGGCGGTGGGCGATCAGGTGCGGCTGGAACGGGCGGGCGATGTTATCCCCCGGGTGGCGGCGGTGGAAAGAAATGGAGGGGGAGGCCCCTTTGTCCCCCCTGTTCTGTGCCCGGCCTGCCGGAGCCCGGTGCGGGAGCAGGGCGCTTATCATTTCTGCCCCAACCATTTGACCTGCCCGGCTCAGCTCAAAGGCGCCATTCTGCATTATGTAAGCCGTCAGGCTCTGGATATTGAGGGGCTGGGTGAAAAAAAAGTGAGCCAGCTTGTGGAAGCCGGTTTACTGACGTCGGTAGCCGATATTTATCTCCTGCCGGATAAAAGCGCGGCTATCCTGGATCTGCCGGACTGGGGCGAGCTTTCGCTGGCCAATCTGTGCGCCGCGATCAGCAATTCCCGGGGAAGGCCTCTGGGCCGCTTTATTCTGGGCCTGGGCATTGAAGGCGTGGGTAAGGCCATTGCTCTGGATCTGGCTCGTCATTTGGGCAGCTTTTCCCGCCTGGCCGGAGCCGGGGAAGAAGAATTGACGCGGATAAGCGGGGTCGGAGCGGCGGTGGCGGCCAGCGTAAAGAATTTTTTCGCGTCGCCGCGCACTTCCCGGCTTGCGGAAAAACTCCATGCCCTGGCTCTGCCCCGGGAACAGGAAGAAGAGGCGGATAATTCCTGGCAGGGAATAAGCGTGGTTTTCAGCGGCGGCCTTGCCGGTTTAAGCCGGGAAGAAGCCGCCGCTTTGGTGCGGAGTAAGGGAGGGCAGGTCAGCTCTTCGGTCAGCAAGAAGACGTCTGTGCTGGTAAGCGGCAGTGAGCCGGGCGGGAAATTGGCCCGGGCCCGGCAATTGGGGATACAGGTTATTGATGAGGCACAGTTTTTACAGAGAATAAAAAATGAAAACAACGAGCGCTGATAATGCCGCGGCCATGGAACAGGTAATTCTATGGGTGAGCGGGCGGGTGCAGGGAGTTTATTATCGGGCCGGCACTCAGAAAACCGCTTATGAACTGGGCCTGAACGGGTATGCCAAAAACCTGCCCGACGGGCGGGTGGAGGTGCTGGCCGCCGGACCGCGCCCCGCTTTGGAGAAATTGGTGGAATTCTGCGGGCACGGCCCCAGGGAGGCTTCGGTCAGCGCCCGGGAAGTTGTCTGGCAGCCTCTGTCTTACCGGGAAAAAGGATTCCAGGTGCTTTAAAAACCATTAGCCCGGCGCGGCAATTTTTGATATACTAGAAGCCGTTTCATAAATCATCTTACAGGTTATTGGGGAAAGCGCTGATTAATTGAATTTTGTTCCGCCTGTATCCGCAGTAGTCTGAAACGCGTTTCCATTCCCTCCGGCACAGGAGAAAGCGGGCTATGAAAAAAATTTTTCCGTTTTTGCTGATACTGCTTCTGGCCTTCGTCCCCTTAAGCGGCTGTTCAACCATAGCCGAACGGTTTTCCGCGGTTAGCAACTGGTGGGGCGGCAGCGGCGATGTGGATACCAACCTCACCAAGCGGGTGGTGGTGGTTCCCTTTTCCCATGCCCAACCCTCTCTTGCCGCCCAGGCCAAGGCTTTGCAGAACGCGGTGGAAGAATCTTTGGCCGCTCAAAGCAATATTTCCATGCTCACTTTCCGGGATTTGCAGAAAGCCAGTATAGAATACGGCGCCACTGAACTGGTGCTGGAAAACCGTTATCTGATCGGAGCGCGTTATCTGGGCGTAAATCTGGTGGTGATGGGACAGATAAGCTCTCTTAGCGTGGAGTATGACCTGGAAGGCATTTACGGCTTTCGCAACAGCGTGCCCCGGCTGATTATGGAAGGCCAGCTGCGCCTGGTGGATGTTTTGAGCGCCACTATGGTAGGTTACCAAAATTTTCGGGAAAGCGTGGAATTGGATGATGTTCAGGCTCAGGGCATATTGACGGGCAACGCCCCCGAGCCTGAGCAGGTCGAGGAGCTGATCGCCGCCATAATTGAAAATAACGCCGCCTGGCCTCTGGCCCAGACAGCCAAGGTGCCCTGGAGCGGTATGGTGCTGCAAGTCAGAGACAGTCAGGCTTTGGTGTCCGTAGGCGCGGATACCGGTTTTAATGCCGGAGATTCGCTGATCCTTTACAGCCGCAGCACTCCCATCTCCAGCGGAGCCGGCCATGACGTCTATCTGCGGGGCGAGGCAATCGGGACTGTCACCCTTAACCAGATTATGGAACATAACTCCTGGGGCGAGGCGGTTTTCAACCGGCCCGCCGCCCCGGCGGAGGATGAAAACGGCCCCGCCGCCCCGGGCGGGCAGAATAACAAATATGTTCTGGAAACCGGCCAGATGATTTTGACCCGTTAACCGCTGGCGGGCCGGGGATGCGGGGTAATCTCCTGGGTATGATTTTCATTAATAATATCTATTAGATACTGGCCATAGCCGCTGCTTTGAAGCGCTGTGGCCAGGCGGGCCAGCTGTTCTTCGTCAATATAGCCCATGCGCCAGGCGATTTCCTCCACGCAGGCCACTTTTAACCCTTGCCGTTCTTCGATCAACTGAATAAAGGCGCCTGCCTGGAGCAGGGAATTATGGGTGCCGGTGTCCAGCCAGGCCATTCCCCGGCTCATTTTTATAACCTTCAGGCATCCCCTCTCCAGATAAAGCCGGTTGAGATCGGTTATTTCCAGTTCCCCCCGCGAAGAAGGCTTTAAGCTTTCCGCCAGTTCGGTCACGTGCCGGTCATAAAAATAGAGACCGGTAACCGCCAGATTGGAAGTCGGTTTCAACGGTTTTTCTTCTATAGTCAAAGGGTTGCCCGATTCGTCCAGATTAACTACTCCGTAGCGGCCGGGATCTTTGACCGCGTAGGCGAAAATGGTGGCCCCTTCCTGGCGGGCGGCCACAGCCTGCAGCTGCCGGCTCAGGCCCTGGCCGAAAAACAGATTGTCGCCCAGAATCATAGCTACCCGCCGCCCGGCAATAAACTGCCGGGCCAGGATAAAGGCCTGAGCCAGGCCTTCCGGGGCGGGCTGAACCAGATAGCTGAAGTTAAGCCCCCACTGCCTGCCGTCAGCTAAAAGCCGCTTGAAGCGGGGCAGGTCACGGGGAGTGGAAATGATCAGGATATCCCTGATTCCGGCCAGCATGAGTACGGATAAGGGATAATAAATCATGGGTTTGTCATATATGGGCAGCAGCTGCTTGCTCACCGCCTGGGTCAGAGGATAGAGCCGGCTGCCGTGGCCCCCGGCCAGGATAATGCCTTTCATGTTTACGCTCTGCTAAAGGGTAGAAAATTTATCATTTTTTTATATAATAAAGACAGTCGGCAAATTTGACAACTATAAATAATGCTAATGCTGAATGAAGATTGAGTCTTTATAAAAAATGAAACGGATAAAACTGGCATTTTTCTTTACGGGCATGATTCCTTCCTGGATAACTCCCAACCGCCTCACCGGCGCCCGTATCGCCGCTTCCCTGCTCTTGTTGGGAGCGGGAGTGGCGGGGGCGGATACAGGCTGGCTGGTGTTGCTCATGGCGCTGTCCGGTCTGAGCGATTATCTGGACGGCATGCTGGCCAGGCTGCGGCGTCAGGTCACTTCTTTGGGAGCTTATCTGGATCCAATGGCGGACAAGATTTTCGCTCTGGCGGTGGCCTTGATTATATGGAGCCGGGGCTGGGTGGATATCCGCCTGCTGGCCCTGGCTTTACTGGTGGATGTACACGTCTGGCTGCTGCCTCTTCTGGTCTGGCGGCGGAGGGTGCATTTGAAACTGAAATTGTGGCCTCCCCCTCTGATCAAGGCCAATGCCTGGGGCAAAGCCAAAACGGCTGTTTTGTTTGTGGGCATGGGGGTGGTGGTCTTGAGTTCTTGGCTGAATATGCCGCTTTGCCTGCAAGGGGGTATAATTTTAATCGTAATAGCTATCGCGCTGGGATGTATGGCCTCACTCAGTTATGTGGCCGCCTGGTTCAAAGGGGCGTATCTTTAAAAAGCCTGTCCGCCGCCCGCAAACGGCTGACGCCGCCGGAGCGTGTCCGGCGGCGGGATTCTGGGCAATGACTTTTGGAAAATTCGGTTTCTACAGTTACATGGGGTGGTTATGACTGCAAAGGTAAAATATTGGAAAGAGACGATTAACAGCCGGGTAGGCACGGGCGATACGGCTAAAAAGACTACCATGGAAAACTACTGGGAAGCGGAATATCTGAGTGAAGACAAAATTAAAATGTATTTTCTGGACAGCGGTTACGAGCGCACCGGCTACAGCGAAACAGTCAAACCCACAGATCTGGGATCAAGGTTTACTCCTTTGGACGAAGCCGAGGTCAGGCCCAAAGATCTTAATGTCCTTAAATCCGATCAGGTGACTTCCCGGGCCGAGCGCCATCTGGCCAATAATGAACTCAATTCGGCTGAATTTGAATTTAATAACGCCTTGCAGTTGAACGCAGGCAACGTGCGGGCCAATCTCGGCCTGGGAAAAACTTATCTGGCCCAGGGCAATGAGGATAAAGCCAAAGAACGTTTTGTCACGCTTTCCACCATTGAGGAAGTGCTGGAACCCGACAATAAATATGTTTTTAATGAATTGGGCATTCAAATGCGCAAATTGGGGTTATTTAAGGAAGCGGGCGAGCATTACGCCAAAGCTTTGACCATATCGGCCAATGACGAACACCTGTGGTTTAATCAGAGCCGCTGTTTTTTTGAAGCCGGAGATATCAAGCAGGCCATAGATTCTCTGCGCCGGGCGCTGGCCATTAACAGTGATTTTGAGGAAGGCAGGCAGTTTTTGCTTTATATAAAGCAGCAGCTGAAAGGCCGGGAATAAAATTTCGGCAAGGACGTAAGAAGCGGCAGGGCCGATCTGGGGTGAGAATCCGTCCGGCGGGAATCCGTCCGGCGGGAATCCGCCCGGCGGGGGAAAAGGCCGGCGCGGGTGGCCGGGGGTCCCGGGCCTGTAATTATGATTGCCGGCAGATAAGGGGGGCGGGAGGCAAGTGGTGTTTTGATAGCCATTGTTGATTATGAAGCTGGCAATCTGACCAGCGTGTGGCGGGCCTTCACCGCTCTGGGCGTGCCGGCTGTAATCACCGGCAAAGGCGAGGAAATCCTGGCCGCGGACAGGGTGGTATTCCCCGGACAGGGCCATGCCGGGGCGGGAATGGCCAGTTTGAGCAGATTGGGGCTGGATGAGGTTCTCCGTACGGTTTTCCGCCGGGGCATACCTTTGCTGGGCATATGTTTGGGCGCTCAGATTGTGCTGGACCACAGTGAGGAGAGTGATACCGCCTGCCTGGGACTGTTGGCCGGCAAAGCGCTGCGCTTCCCGGAAAATCACAGCGACGCTCAGGGCCGCCGGCTCAAGGTGCCCCATATGGGATGGAATGATTTGAAAATACGGCAGGTCCACCCTGTGCTGGAAGGAATTCCGGACTGGGCCCAGTTCTATTTTGTTCACTCCTATTATCCTGAACCGGAGCAGGAGCGGCATACAGTGGCCCAGAGCAGTTTCGGTTTTGCTTTCGCCTCGGTGCTGGCATATGAAAATCTGGTGGCGACCCAGTTCCATCCTGAGAAATCCGGCCGCCCCGGCTTACGCCTGCTGGCCAATTTCGCCAGCTGGTCAGGTAAGTGAGAAAGTCAAGGAGCGCGTATGCTTTCCAAGCGGATTATTCCCTGTCTGGATGTGCGGGACGGCAGACTCACCAAGGGCGTTAAATTCCTGGGCAACGCGGATATCGGCGACCCGGTGGAGATGGCGGCCAGATATTATGACGCCGGAGCCGACGAGCTGGTTTTCTATGATATTACCGCCAGCGCTGAAGGCCGGGGCATCATGCTGGAGGTAGTGCGCAGGGTGGCGGATCAGGTATTTATCCCGTTCGCGGTGGGAGGCGGCTTGGCCAGTGTGAGTGATATGTATAAAGCCCTTGCCGCCGGCGCTGATAAAGTGAGCGTAAACAGCGCGGCGGTCAAAAATCCGGATCTCATTGCCGAGGGGGCGCGGCAGTTCGGCTCTCAATGCATTGTGTTGGGCATGGATGTGCGCAGGACAGCCGTCAGCGGTAGAATTCCCAGCGGATACGAGGTGGTTATAAACGGAGGGCGCACGCCCGCGGGCCTGGACGCGCTTGTCTGGGCCGGACAGGGCCAGACTCTGGGAGCCGGCGAAATATGCCTGAACAGCATTGACGCCGACGGCACCCAAAACGGCTATGAACTGACCTTGACCGGCCTTGTCGGAGCGGCGGTGTCCATTCCGGTGATAGCTTCGGGCGGGGCGGGCAGGCCGGAACATATAGGTCAGGTTTTATCCCAGGCTCAGGCTGACGCGGCGCTGATTGCCTCCATGACCCATTACGGTTATTATACTATCGCTCAGATTAAAGAATATCTGGCCCATCAGGGCCTGCCGGTAAGGGGGCAGTGGTAATTATGCTCAATCCCGCCAATTTTTTTGAACTGAAAGGCAGGTGGCGGGAATTTTTCGCCCCTCACCCTCAGGTCTATGAGGCATTGGATCATCTGGAAGCCTTCACCGCCGCTCAGGTGGAAGCGGCCGGAGCCAATGTCGCTTCGCTGCGCCGGCAGGGCGACCTGCAGTTGAAAACCAGGATTATATATGAAGGATGCGTGTATGGCGAAGGATTCGTCCTTGTGGGAGGGGATACCGGCCAAGGCGCCATGAAAGTACTCCTGGAAGGCAGGGAAATCAGCGGCGCCACAGTGGTGGAGGCCGGTTCAGTGTTGAAAAGCGATGATATTCATCTGGCTTCCGGAGTCTTGCTGGAAGCCGGGGCCCTGGTCAAGGGGCCGGCTTTTATTGACCGCAATACCGAGGTGCGCCAGGGCGCCTATTTACGGGGCGGCTGCCTGATTGGCCAGAGCTGCGTGGTGGGTCATACCACGGAAATGAAAAACAGCGCCATGCTGGACGGGGCCAAAGCCGGTCATTTCGCCTATCTGGGCGATTCCATCCTGGGCCGGGAGGTGAATCTGGGCGCCGGCACCAAACTGGCCAATCTCAAATTTTCCGCTCAGCCTTATATTTTTAAGGCGGAAGGGCAGATATATAAAGCCGCGCGCAAAAAAATGGGAGCGATCATAGGCGATCACAGCCAGACCGGCTGCAACAGCGTCACCAGCCCGGGGGTAATTTTGGGGCAGAGATGTATGGTTTATCCTTGTTATAATGTCCCGGGCGGTTATTACAAAACCGGGAGCCGGCTGAGGCAGCGCTAGATTTGCCGGACTTCATTCTTTCGTGGCCGCTGCACCGGGATCTGCGGCGTCTGGATGACTTGCTCGGCCGGGAAGGCAGGGCCGAGCTGGCCGGCCTGGAAGGGAGCGCTCTGGCTTTTGCTCTGGCCGGACTGTGGCAGGCCTCGCCCCGGCCCATGTTGCTGCTCTGCCCCACCGCCGCCGAGGCGGAAAATTTATTCCGCGACTTGAGTTTTTTTATCCCCTCCGAATTTATGCGCTTGTTCCCGGCTTATGAATTGTCGCCCTATCAGGGTTCCGGCCCGCCTGTGGAAATAACCGCCCAGCGCCTGGCCGCGCTATGGGATCTGACCTGCCGCGGCCTATCCAGCGCTCAGTCTCTGATCCTGGTGACTTGCGTCCGGGCGATCCGCCCCAGATTATGCCCTCCCGAATACCTGCTGGACCGCTCCCTGCTCTTGAAGGTTGGCATGGAGATAGACCGGGATTATCTGCTGGAGCAATTGGTCTCCGCCGGCTACAGCGCCGCCGGTCTGGTGGAGCAGGTGGGGGATATGGCGGCGCGCGGTTCAGTGGTCGACTGTTTTCCCGCCAACGCGGAAACGCCTTTGCGTATGGAATTTTGGGGTGACGAGATCGTCTCCATCAGGACTTTTACGGCCAGTGATCAGCGTTCCCAGTCCTCCCTGTCCGAGTTTACGCTCATCCCCTGCACCGGCGTGGATTTGTCCGCCGCCGCCGCGGCCCGGGCCAGGCTCAAGCTGACCAAACTGGCGGGCGAAATGGGCTTCAGCAGCAGGAAAGTGAGCGAACTCAGCGATAAAATAGATTTGCGTTCTCCTTTCAGCGGCATAGAATCCTGGTCCTGGCTGTATTTTGATAATCTGGCGGATATTTTTACTTATTTGCCGGAAAATACGCTGCGGGTCATGGTGGAGCCGGGCCAGATCCAACAGCGCCTGGACAGCGACAGCCACGAGATGGAAAATGACTACCGGCAGGCCCTGGAAGAAGGGCTTCCGGCCCTGCCCGTACCTTATTTACGCCGCACCGCGGAGCAAATAGGGCAGGGTTTGCAAGCCGGCCCCTGTTTGTCCGCCCGCTCTCTGTCCTGGGATGAGGAGAAGGGGAACAAGACGCTTTTAGGCAGCCAGAGTTACGCCGGGCTGCATGAGGAATTGAGCCGATCCGGGGACGGTTCGCTCCTGACCCGTTTTATGGGCAAGGTGAGCGCCTGGCGGGAACAGGGAATGAGCGTACTCCTGGTCTGCCGCTCAGACAGCCAAATGGACCGCCTTCATCAGCTCTTACGGGAATGGGGAGAGGGCAGTGTCATACTGTCTCCGGAGCAGACGCCGGACAGGGAAAACATCTGCCTGGTGACCGGCAATATCGGCCGGGGCTTCAGCTTGAGCGGCAGTAAGCTCATAGTTGTCACTGAAGATGAGATTTTTGGCGCGCCCAAGGTATTGCGGCAAAAGCTTCCGCCCCGCATGTCGGCCTTGCTGGCGGCTCTGGATGATTTGGCTCCCGGCGATTTGGTGGTCCACAGCGAGCATGGCATAGCCCGTTATGAAGGTATGCAGGCCATGGTGGTGGGAGCGGCGGAAAGCGATTTTCTGCTTCTGGTGTTTCAGGGCGGGGATAAACTTTATTTGCCCGCGGACCGTATGAGCCTGATCAGCAAATATCGGGGGCCGGGCGATGTTCTCCCGCCTCTGGACCGCCTGGGCGGTAAAATGTGGGCCCGCACCAAAGGGAAGGTAAAAAAAGCCATTGAGGCCATTGCCCGGGATCTGGTGGAACTGTATGCCGCCCGGCGCTCGCGCAAAGGCCATGCCTTTGCGCCTCCGGACAGCGCCTACCGGGAATTTGAAAGCACTTTCACTTTTGAGGAAACTCCGGATCAGGCCAGAGCTATCGGGGATGTGATTGCCGATTTGTCGAGCGAACGGCCCATGGACCGCCTGATATGCGGAGATGTGGGTTTCGGCAAAACCGAGGTGGCTTTGCGCGCCGCCTGGCTGGTGGCGATGCAGGGCAAACAGGTGGCGGTGCTGGTGCCGACCACGGTGCTGGCGGAACAGCATTTTCAGACCTTCAGTCAGCGCCTGCGGGATCAGCCCTTGGAAGTGGCTTCGCTGAGCCGGTTCCGCACTCCCGGCCAGCAGAAAGAAATTCTGCGCCGCCTGGCCTCCGGACAGCTGGATATTGTTATCGGCACCCACAGGCTTTTGCAAAAAGATGTTCAGTTTTGCGATCTGGGCCTTATGGTGTTGGACGAGGAACACCGGTTTGGGGTCCGCGACAAAGAAAAATTGAAGAAAATCCGTAAATTGGTGGATGTGTTGACTCTTACCGCCACCCCCATTCCCCGGACCCTGCAAATGAGCCTGTCCGGCATTCGCGATATGAGTGTAATCAATACCCCCCCGGCTGAACGTATGGGGATCCAGACTTATCTGACCACTTTTTCCAGATCCGTGGTGGAGCGGGCCGTAAAGCGGGAGTTGGAGCGGGGCGGGCAGGTGTTTCTGGTTCATAACCGGGTGCAGGATATTCATAAGATAGCGGCTTTGGTGCAGGAATTGTTCCCGCAGATAAAATTGGGCCTTGCCCACGGCCGGCTGCCGGAAGAAGCGCTGGAAAAAGTGATGATGGATTTCGTGTCCGGACAGATTCAGGTCCTGGTCAGCACCACTATCATTGAATCAGGGCTGGACATACCGGCGGCTAATACTATCATTATAAATGACGCCGACAAATTGGGTTTGAGCCAGATATATCAGCTCAGAGGCAGAGTGGGGCGCGGCAATGCCAAAGCTTATGCCTATCTTCTGGTGAAAGAGCAGGACTCACTGACCCGCGACGCCGCCAAGAGGCTTAAAGCCCTGATGGAATTCACTCATTTGGGGGCCGGCTTTGCCATTGCCATGCATGATCTGGAGATAAGAGGCGGAGGCAATCTTTTGGGCGAGGTGCAGAGCGGGCAGTTGGCCAGCGTGGGCTATGAGCTTTATGTACGCATGCTGGAAGAGGAAACCGCCCGCCTGAAGGGCGAAGAACCGGAATACGGGCCGGAACCGGAAATAAATCTGAGCATGCCCAGCCGTTTGCCGGAGAGCTATATCCCCGATTCAGCCGCCCGTTTGTCTTTATATAAACGTCTCAGCCAGGTGAGGAGCGGCGAGGATGTGGCTCTTATAGAAAAAGAACTGGCGGATCGTTTCGGGCCTTTGCCGGAAATGGCGGCCAATCTGTTGTTTGCCGTTGATATTAAATTGTTATTGCGTAAAATGTTTGCGATCCGTTTTAATTTGAGCGCCAGGGGGCTGCAGATTTTTTTTGCCGCGCAGCCGAAAGTGGATTTGGATAAAGTGCTGCGAATGGCTCATGCCCGGCCTGATAAAATTAAAGTTTATCCGGAAGGGAAAATATGGGCCGCTCTGGCCGGCGGCGATCACCGCCTTCTGGCCCAGAGCCGGGAGTTTCTGCGGGATATTTTGCCGTCTGAAGGCGCTGATACTTTTGGAAAATTACAATGACGGGCAAAAAATTATTTCTGATTGGCCTATGTTTTTTATTGCTGACGGCTTGTTCCGGGCGGAGCGCCGGCAATCCTGTTCTGGCCACAGTGAACGGAGATTCCGTTACTTTGGAGGATTTCCGGGCGCAAAGCGCTTTTATGGGACTGGGCGGCGATCCCATGCTGCTGATTCCGGAAATGCGCGCCCAGGTGCTGGAAGCCATAATAAAGCGCTGGTTATTATTACAGGAAGCGGATAAACTGAAAATCCAGTTGAGCGTAACCGAACTCAACTATCATGAGACGATGCTGCGCCAGGGGCTGGAAGACAATGAATTTGAAAAAAGGCTGATTGAACAGGGTATTATTTACGAACAATGGCGGGAAATCCTGCGCCAGGGAATTTTGGCCCACAAAAGCATGGAAATGCTCGCAGCTCCCAAAGTACATATTTCTTCTGAAGAGGTGAAGGATTATTTTGAGGAACACAAAGAGGAATTCGCCCAGCCGGAGCAGGTATTGGCCCAGCACGCTTTGTTCTCCAGTCTCCCGCAGGCGCGGGCGGTGGCGGATTTGATGCGGCAAGGGAAAGATTTGCGCCAGGCGGCCGATGAAGCCAAAATTCATCTGAATGAAGAGACTGAGCCCACCTGGCTCAGCCGGGGATATATTCCGGAAAGTATGGAAAAAGTGATTTTTTCTCTCCATCCTGGTGAAGTGGCGGGGCCGGTGAGAAGCGACTACGGTTTTCACGTGGTGCGGGTGCTGGCTAAAAACCCGCCGCTTGATCCTGATTTGGCCCACGCGGCGGAGGAGATACAAAGAATTCTGAGCGAGGAGGCCAAGACCAAACTGGCCGCGGATCTTTTGAGCCAGTTGCGTTCTCAGGCAAAAGTGTGGATGGACAGCCATTTCATAGAAAGCGGGCAAATGGAATGAAAAACGGGAGTCGCCGGATCATGCGCGGTCTTATTATGGTGTTGGGCATGTTTTTAGTTTTGCTGTCGCCTCCGTTTACCGCCGCCGCCGTGGAAAGCAGCCGGGTGGTGGCGGTGGTGGGCAATGAAATAATAACTTCCGCGGAGCTGGATAAAGCGGTCAGCCGGCTCCAGAGCAGTTTGGCCCGGCAGGAAGGCGGGCGGGTTGAACTCGGCGAGGCGGAGTTGCGCCGGGCCGCGCTAAACCGCCTGATAGAGGATTCCCTTTTTAAGCAGATGCTGGAAAAAGCCAATTTGAATCTCAGCGAAGACTTTCTGGATCAGCAGGTGCAGGCATTACTGGCCCGCAACAACATCGATGAACAGATGCTGGCCGGTGAACTGAGGCTGCGCGGCATGAGCATGGAGGAATACCGGGAAGAATTGCGCATGGAAATATTAAAGCGCCGCCTGGTTGAAAGAGTGGTCACCAACCGCGTGGTCATCAGCGAGGAGCAGGTCAGAGAATATTTGCGCGCCCATGCCGGAGAAAATCTCAGCGGGGAAATGCATTTGTACGCCATTTTTCTGCCTGTGCCCGGCGATGACAAAGTAAAAAGCCAGATGGAGGAATCGGTGAACAAACTCCATCAGGCATTGCGGGCGGGCGAGGATTTCAGCCTTCTGGCCGCGCAGATATCCCGCGGCCCCGGCGCCGCCCAGGGGGGAGACATGGGACGGATGAATATCAGAGACATGCTGCCGCCCATGCGCCAGGCGGTGCAGGCCCTGAAGC
>JAIRYI010000057.1 GCA_031267815.1 Desulfarculales bacterium
GCGGTTTTTCCGGGCCGGAGAAAAGGAGGAATTTATGGCAGCAGCCCAGACCAATCCCGCCATAGCCGAGGCTTGGGGAGTAATAAAAGTTTTGAGCGGGGACGAACGCGCCCGGGCTCTGGCTGAAGCCCGAGAAAAGGCGCGCATGGATTTTGAAGACAATTATAACGGAGCCTATAAAGAAGGCGAACAGAAAGGACGCCTGGAAGGAATACTGGAAGGAATACTGGAAGAAAAGCAAGAAGTGGCCGCTAATGCTTTGCGTGAAAACATACCCGCGGAAACAGTTGCCCGGCTTACCGGCCTGCCGCTGGCGGAAGTAAAACAGATTGCCGCTTTGGCTTGTTCCAAATAGTAATTTTTGAGTACCAGCCGGGGATTTTCAGGACGCGCTTTTATGGTTCTGTTGAGCCGCGGGATATTTCATTTATCTGCCCCCGCCGGCCGCTCCGGCCAGGCGGGTTTTCTTGTCCCCCGTCAGGGGTGAAGGTTTTTTGCCTCTTCCCCGCCGGGGGAACGGTTTATCTGTTCCCGCCGGCCCCGGCCCCGGCGTCCATATTGGACGATGGGGCCAGCGGATTGGGGGAGGGCCGGTAAGAAGGCGGCTGGGGTGTTCCGGGGCGAACCTCGCGCCTGATTCCCGGCACCACGCAGGGGCTGTTACTGTAGAGCAGAATACTTATACGCCGGTTGCGCGGGTCAGCGGGCATATCTTTTATATAAGGCTGAGTGGCCGCGTAGCCGGTAACCCTCATGATACAGTCGGGACTAAGCCCCTCCTGTTCCAGGCTGCGCCGGGCGGCGGAAGCCCGGTTGGTGGACAGATCCCAGTTGGTCATCCGGTTGCTGGAATAGGCCATAGAGTCGGAGTGTCCCTCCACCGCCACTTTCTGCCCCAGGCTTTTAATGTGGGAGCCGACCAGGCTAAGTATTTTCTTGCCGTTTTCGTTAAGCTCCGAACTGTTAACAGCGAAAATGGGGTTGCCCGTTTTATCCACAATCTGAATCCGGATCCCGCCGGCTATATTCTCAATGATTAGCTGGTCTTCCATGCCCTGGAGCGATTTGTGGATATCCTCCTCCAAAGCATCCTTGAAATCCTGCTGATCCGCGCCCGGCAAAGGCTGGCTCTGCACCGGCTCTTCTTCTCCCGGCGGGGCCTCGGGCGGGGTTTGCATGGTCACTCCGGGGCTGGAACCCTGCGTGGCCGCCATCCAGCTACCCCCTTCCCGGTCGAAAACGCTGTAGTCCTTAAAATAGGCTTCCAGAGTCTCTTTGGTCTCCGAAGGCACCATGTTGATCAGCCACATAAGAAGGAAAAAAGCCATCATGGCGGTCATAAAGTCGGCATAAGCCACCTTCCAGCTTCCTCCGTGGCCTCCTTCGCCGCTGACTTTTTTTATTTTCCGGCGCGCCATGGATCATTCCTTTTTGCTGCGCAAGGCGTCTTCCAGTTCTTCAAAAGTGGGACGTTCCGTATTGGGAATAGCCCGGCGGGCAAATTCCAAAGCCACCGCCGGAGAGCCGCCGGATACCGTGGAGAGCAGGGCCGCCTTAATTATATTGAGGACTATTGATTTGTCCTTGGCGGTATGTTCCATAGCGCTGGCAATAGGGCCGACGATCCCGTAACAGGCCAGCACGCCCAGAAATGTGCCCACCAAAGCCGCGCCGATACTGTGCCCCAGCACATCGGGCGGTTCGTTGATCTTACCCATGGTCAGCACCACCCCCAGAACCGCGGCCACGATCCCCAAGCCGGGCAGAGAGTCAGCGGTTTTGTTGACCGCGTGGGAAGGAGCGAGGGTCTCATGGGACTGGGTCTCCATGTCTATTTCCATCAGGTTTTCCAGCGCGTCAGGCTCCATGCCGGTGGAGATGTAAACCTTGAAATTATCACATAAAAAATCGACCGCGTCCTTATCGTGCATAAAACCCGGATACTGAGTGAAAATAGAACTTTCCTGAGGCCGGTTGACATGGCTTTCAATGGCGATCAGCCCTTCCCGCCGGGCTTTGCGGAAAAGATCGTTGAGCAGAAGCAGCATTTCCAAAAAACTTTCCTTGCTGTGCCCTTTGGCGGAAAAAACCCCCAGGCCCTGCTTAAAGGACATGCTCAAGATCTTTTTGGGAGATCCGGCTACAAAAGCGCCGAAAGCCGCCCCCATGATGATCATTACTTCCACCGGCTGCATGATAACCGACAGGTTGCCTCCCTCCAGGAGATAACCTCCGACTACCGACCCGATAACAATGACAAGCCCAATGGCAGGAAACATACTCGCCTCTCCCGGAACAGCTTGGGTGCTGCCAGATTTCTCTCATCCAATTATCATATTATCATAATACCCGGCTATAATCGGCAAACCTTTAAGCCGGAATAATTATAAAGTATAACCGACAAGATTGTGAATTTCATTGCTTTTGCTAACTTTAGAGCATATACGCTTGAGATGCCCGCCCTACGGCGTGGTCCAGCGCCCGCCCGGCTTTTGGGAGCGGGCGCTACCTAGTTTGCAATAATTTATAGCTTGCTTGGTAAGATTAAGCTAGAATTCAATTTATAGCTATGATAAATTTCTTTAGCGGCGCTTGCAATGATGTCTTTGGAATAGTTTAGATTCGCAGTCATTTTTACCGTAATTGTCATTGTTAAGGAAAGTAATGCTTGAACCTGATAAGCGGTTACTGTCAGGCGGCGGAATAGTAATATCAGATATCCTGGATAAATCTGAGACTATCCCTGCCGCTCCCGGCCTGGTGGGGAGAATATTGGCTTTGACCGCTGAACCCGATTTTTCCATGGAACAGCTGGTGCGCTTGATCCGCATGGATCCGGCGCTCACCGCCTATGTTCTCAGAATGTGCAATTCTCCTTATTACGGCCTGCGCTATAAGGTGGCCTCTCTGGATCACGCCATCGCCGTGCTGGGAGTGAATGCCCTGGTGGATGTGGTGCTGAGTTCCGGCCTGCTTAAGGTTTTCAACAACAGCACCGCTCAGGACGGCTATATGCTGGCTAAAGGACAGTTATGGCGGCACAGCGTGGCCACTGCCCTGATTGCCCAGAAACTGGCCGGCAATTTGAAGATAAAGGGGATCAACCCTTCCGTAACTTTCACCGCGGCCCTGCTGCACGATACCGGCAAACTGGCTCTGAACCAGTTTGTCAGCCAGAGTCTTTATGATATTGAAAGTTTGATTTACGAACATCACTGCACTCCGGTGGAGGCGGAAAAAATTGTTCTTGGCATTGATCATGCCAACTTGGGCGGCCTCATAATGGAAAAATGGGCTTTTCCGGAAGAGATCGTCATCAGCGTGATTTATCATCACGATCCGCTGCTCAGCCCGGCATATCCGGATCTGGTGAAATTGGTGGCTCTGTCCAACATGCTGGCTGTCAGCGCCGAATACGGAAAAGAACAGTCGCTTAATCTTACTCCGCTCACTATCGCCCAACTCATGGGCGATATGAACATGAACCCGGAAGACGAGGACAACTTAATCCTGGAAGTTATTAACTGGCTCAAACCCGCCACGGATATGCTGAGCATGTTCAATTAAAGGCAGGGGACAGCATACGATACGAAAAAAACAGGCGGTTTTTATGTCTGATGCCGACGCCCAAAACCAGATTGGTCAAAATAAACAGCGGGGGTATCCTCTGCCGGTCATAGGAGCGGCCCTGGATCTGGTGCTGCTGAACAACCCCAATGAACAGAGCGTTATTCTTAAATCCAGCCTCTGGGATATAAGGAAAGGCCATCTTCTTCTGCGCCAGACCGCTCCTCCCATTGACGCCTCCAGTGTGAGCCACGATTTGCAGGTATCATACCTTCTGCCCCTTGATGAGCAGAAGCTGCAGCGGGTGGGATTTACCAATCCGCTGCGGTCAGTCGTGGATCTGCCCACTAATGGGGAACAGATCATTCTCCTGGCCGTTCCGCAGCGTATAACCCCGGTCTCGCTGCGCAGCCTTTTGCGGGTGGAGCCGGCGCCGGAAGTAAAACTGAACGCCAGTTTACAGTTGGAAGGGCTTTCCCTGCCCATGCGGGCGGTGGGAGATATTTCCGTGGGCGGCGCCAAGCTGTTGCATAAAGGCGGCCTGCCTTTATCCCAGGGCCAGCGCCTGGTTTTATCCTTGAGCTGGTCGGGCGAGGCGCTTTTGCTGCCCGCGGTTTTGCTGCGCCAGGAAGATCCGGCGGAGAACAATCCGGCCGCTCTGGTGGTGCGCTTTGTGGATATGCCCGAAGAGTTGCAGCAGCAGCTCAAATCCCTGCTCAACCGGCTGTGGAAACGCCAGCGCCTGAATGCCCTGACCAATGCCGCCCAGAACATGCTGACCTCCAATCCGGACAGTTTCTTCCGTTGAAAATGAAACTGCTCTGCGCCGCCGGCCTGTGTCTTTTTTTGGCGGAAGCCGTCTTTGCCTCCTCCCGGCCCTCTCTGCTGGTCTCCATCCCGCCCATGGCCTGTCTGTTGGAGCAAGTGGCCGGGGACGACTATGAAGTCAAAGTCCTGATTCCTCCCGGAAGTTCGCCCCATACTTTTGAACTCACCCCGCGCCGGATGGCCGGACTGAGTCAATGCCGGGCCTTTTTCAGCCTGGACATGCCCCTGGAGCGCCGCCTGGGCGATATGCTGCGTTCTCTCAACCCCGATCTGCCCGTGATCAACCTGAACCGGGGCGTGCGCCTGCGCTATTATCAGGAGGGGGAAGAAGACAGACATGAGGGAGAGGAGACGGGTGGGGAACAAGAGCCTGACCCCCATACCTGGCTCAACCCTCTTAACGCCATTATTCAGGCGGAAATCATGGCGGAAAGCCTGAGCGCCCTTGAGCCTTCCCGAGGCGAATATTACCGGGAAAATTTAAACCGGCTCAGCCGGACCCTCCGGGAGCTGGATGAAGCCCTGGAATCGGCTCTGGCGCCTTTCGCCGGCATGAGTTTTCTGGCTTATCACCCTGCCTTCGGCTATTTGGCCGAACGCTACGGTTTGACCCAGATGGCGGTGGAGCAGGACGGCAAAGAACCCGGCCCCCGCCGGCTGGCCGCGACTTTGGAGCGGGCCCGGGACATAAAGGTCAAGATTATTTTTATCCAGCCCTCTCTGCCCCAGCGTCAGGCCCAGGCTTTGGCGCGTGAACTGGGCGCGCAAACAGTTTCCCTTGACCCGCTGGCGAAAGATTATATATTAAATTTAAAACAGATAGCCGGACAGTTGCGGGCCGGCTGGCAATAAGCGGATTTTATTGTCCCGGAGGCGGGAGCTTTATGGGTAAAGTACACATTACCACTTTCGGCTGTCAAATGAATGAATATGATTCCGCCCGCATCCTGGATATTCTGACCGGACTGGGCTACCGAGCGGCGGCCGGCCGGGAGGAAGCGGATTTGCTTATTTTCAATACATGCAGCGTGCGGGCCAAGGCCCAGAACAAACTGTATTCCTTTCTAGGCCAGCTGCGCGACTATAAAAAGACTCATCCCCAGGTGCGCATAGCCGTTACCGGCTGTCTGGCCCAGCAGGAGGGGCGGCGCATGCTCAAGGCTCTGCCCCAGGTGGATCTGGTGCTGGGGCCGGACGCCCTGCCGGATCTGCCCCGCCTGCTTCCTCTGGTGCTGGAAGGGCGGCGGATGGCGGAAGTAAAACTGGAAGGACAGGCGGATCTGCCTCTGAGCGGCCGCCGGGCCTCTCTGGTAAGCCAGGTCACGGTCATGCGCGGCTGTGACAACTTCTGCAGCTACTGTGTGGTGCCTTATGTGCGGGGCCGGGAAAAAAGCCGTCCCGCCGGGGCCATTGCGGATGAGGTGGAGGCCCTGACGGCCGGAGGGGCCAGAGAAGTGCATCTGCTGGGGCAGAACGTCAACTCCTACCGTGATGAGGAAGGAGTGGATTTTCCCCGCCTGCTGACTCTCCTGGCCCGGATTCCGGATCTCTTGCGCATCCGCTTCACCACCAGTCATCCCAAAGATCTGTCCCCGGCCCTGATGGAAACGCTGGCCTCTGAGCCCAAGGTTATGAAAGGGCTGCACCTGCCTGTCCAGGCGGGCAGCGACCGGATTCTGGCGGCCATGAAGCGGGGTTACACCCGGACCCGCTATCTTGATCTGGTGCGCCGCCTGCGGGAAACAGTGCCGGAAATAAGTCTGAGCGGGGATATCATTGTGGGCTTTCCCGGAGAAAAAGAAGAAGATTTCCGCCAGACCATGAGCCTGTTGGATGAAGTGGGCTATGATTTTCTCTTCAGCTTCCAGTATTCTGACCGCCCCCTGACCCCGGCCGGCGTTTTGCCGGGCAAAGTAAGTGAAGAAGAAAAGCGCCGCCGCCTGCTTGTGCTGCAGGCCCGGCAGCGGGAGATAAGCCTGACCCGGCATCAGGCCCTGCTGGGCCGGGTGGCGGAAGTGCTGGTGGAAGGCCCGGCCAAAAAAGGCCATGGCTGGCTCCGCGGCCGCGAAGCGGGAGGGCGCACCGTCAATTTTGCCGGCCCGCCCGGCTTGCGCGGACGCCTGATAAAGGTTAAGCTTGAGTCAGCCACGGTCAATTCCCTGCGCGCGGTCAGACTGACGCCGCTGGAAACCATTGCCGCCAAGGATTTAGGATAAAAGTATGATTCAGATGAAAGTGCAAGGGCTGACTTTAGACGCATCGACCAACTCCCCCATCGTTATCCTGAGCGAACAGGAGGGCAGCCGCAGCGTGCCCATATGGATAGGGCTGCTGGAAGCCACCGCCATTGCCAGTGAACTGGAAAATATCTCTTTTTCCCGGCCCATGACCCACGATTTATTCATTAACACCCTGCGCGCCGCCGGCTGGTCCATCATGCGGGTGGAAATAGTGGATATCAGAGACAACACCTTTTTTGCCTATCTCCATCTCCACAGCCAGGAACGCAGCCTGATTAAAATAGACGCCCGGCCTTCGGACGCCATTGCCCTGAGCCTGCGGGCCGGAGTTCCCATTTTCATGGCCCGTCATATTCTGGAGGCCAAACTTATACCCAGCCAGCCGGAACCGGACAGCCAGGAAAAATGGCGGGAAATTCTGGAAAGCATGGCCCCGGAGGATTTCGGCAAATACAAGATGTGAGAGGGCGGCTTCGGCGGGACGTATCCATACCCCCGTTCATATTTTCAAGCGCCGGGACATCGGAATTTTCATACCGTAATCTACAAAGAGTATTTTTATGATAGATTTGCATACCCATTCCCTGTTCAGCGACGGAGCGCTCTTGCCCGCGGAACTTATTCAGAGGGCTCAGTGCGCCGGTTACCGCGGCCTGGCCATAACCGACCACGCGGATCAGAGCAACCTGGAACTGGTGCTGAACAATCTTCTGCCCGCGGTCAGAGAGATCAATCAGGCCCGCAAAATGCGGACTCTGGTGGGAGTGGAGCTGACCCATCTGCCCCCCGGCCAGATTGCCTCCCTGGCGGCCCGGGCCCGGGCTTTGGGCGCGCAGATTGTGCTGGTCCACGGCGAAACCCTGAGCGAACCGGTGGCGCCCGGCACCAACCGGGCGGCGATCGCCGCCCGGGTGGACATTCTGGCTCATCCCGGCCTGTTAACTTTGGAAGAAGCGCGCCTGGCCGCCCAAAACGGGGTAATGCTGGAAATAAGCGCCCGCGCCGGGCATTGCCTGGGTAACGGCCTGGTGGCTTCCCTGGCCCGGCAAAGCGGCGCCGGTCTGGTGCTTAACAGCGATTCCCATGGCCCGGGTGACCTGCTCAGTCTTGGCAGAGCCGTAAATATTGCCGGAGGAGCGGGCTTAAGCAGCGATGAAATTGAAAAAATGCGGGAGAACTCTTTCCTTTTGTGGCAACGCGGGCTGGCCTTGAGCGGACAAAATTAGGGGCGGCGCGGTGAGACTGCCTTCCCAACTGCCTCAGTGCGTCTTGGCCAGCGCCGGCGACAAAGCGGCCATGTCGGTGCGCCGCCTATGGTTTCTGGGTATAATCGCCGGGTTTTATATAAGCCTGGGCGCTTTTCTGGTCACCGTGATCAGCAAAGATCTGCCTTCCGGTCTGGGCGCGGGCCTGACCGCTCTGTTGAGCGGAGCTATTTTCCCGGTGGGCCTGATCCTGATCGTCATAGGCGGCGGAGAGCTGTTCACCGGCAATTGCCTGATGGTAATCGGCCGGCTGGATAAAAAGATAAGCCTGGCCCGAATTGGCCGCAACTGGGCGCTGGTGTACGGAGCCAATTTCTGCGGCGCTCTCTGCCTGGCCCTCCTGATATGGGGGAGCGGCCTGTTGCAGGGGACCATGGCCGCCCGGACCCTGGAGATTGCCCTCCTCAAAGTCAACCTCTCCGCCGGCGAAATTTTTTTCCGCGCCGTTTTGTGCAATTGGCTGGTGGCCTTGGCCGTCTGGCTGGCGGCGGCGTCTTTAAGCGTACCCGGAAAAGTGATAATGATTTGGATACCGGTTATGGCCTTTGTCACCGGCAGTTTTGAACACTGCATCGCCAATATGTACTTTTTCAGCGCCGCCCTGCTGGTCAAAGCCGGCCCGGCGTCCCTGAGCGGTCTTCCTGTCCCAGCGGAAAAATTGGAATCCTTGAACCTGAACTCCTGCCTGGCCAATATTGTTCCCGCCACCCTGGGCAATGTGGCGGGCGCGGCCTGTCTGGTGGTCATCATCTATTATCTGGCCTATATGGGCAAGGAGGGAGCCGGGAACCGCTAGGAGTCTGTCGGACAGGGGTTGAGTCCAGGATTTCAAGCTGGGGCAGTTTTGCTGCCGGTTGCCTGAAAAAACTCTATCCCCAATCTTTCTGTAAACAGTTATTCTGATGTTTTCG
>JAIRYI010000102.1 GCA_031267815.1 Desulfarculales bacterium
GCCATATTGCGCCAATATATTGAAGGGCAACGGACTCCACATTAAAAGCAAAAATTCCAGTTAAGGTGCGCCTTATATCCCCGGCCTGAAGTCCGGGGCTTTACGGCGCTTTGGGTAAAAATAACTGAGAGATGCGCGCCAGGTGGGTAATTTACCCCGCCGTGAAGTATAAGCATCTCAAGCGTATATGCTCTTAGGTTGACATCGGGTTGTAAACTGCTATAATTTTATAACATTAAGCACAAATGTTAGGGTTGGGAGTAATATGTTTAAAATAGGGCAGTTGGCTGTTTACCCTGCCCATGGGGTTGGGCGCATCGAATCGGTGGAAGACCGGGATATTGCTGGGCAGTTATATCAATTTTATATTATGCGGATCATTGATAACGAAATGATTATTATGATTCCCACCAACAATGCCTCCAGCCTGGGGCTGCGCGATATCATCTCCCCGCAGCAGGTAAAAGAAGTCTTCGAAATTCTGAAGAGAACAGGCGACACGCCTGAAAGCAGAACTTGGAACCGCCGCTACCGCGAGTATATGCAAAAAATAAAAACCGGTTCAATTTTTGAAGTGGCGCAAGTTTTACGCGATCTGTTCCTTCTAAAAAATGATAAAGAACTTTCCTTTGGCGAGCGCAAGATGCTGGATACCGCCCGCAATCTGTTAATCAAGGAATTATCTGTAGCCCAGCACGCCAGCGAAGAAAAAATAGCTTCTGATCTGGATGAAATTTTTTGCTGACCGCCTCGGTTTACTGCCATGGGAACCCAACTGGTTTTTCCTCCTCAATGTGACGGGTTGCGCCTGGATCAGGCGGTGGTCATGTTGCTGCCTGAACTTACCAGGGCTCAAATCCAGCGTCTTGTGCGCCTGGGGAAAATACAGCAGGCGGGGCAGAGCCTCAAACCGGCTCACAAAGTGAAGGCGGGACAGAGCTTCAGTATCGTTTTTCCTGAAGCGGAGCCTTTATCCCTAATCCCTCAACAGGTTGATTTTGCGGTACTTTACGAAGATGAACACATTATTGTGGTCAATAAGCCAGCCGGGCTGGTGGTACACCCGGCCGCCGGTCATCCGGAAAATACTTTAGTACACGGACTGCTTCATCACTGCCGGGATCTGGCCGGCGTGGGGGGGAAATTGCGGCCGGGAATTATCCATCGCCTTGATAAAGACACCAGCGGCGCTTTGGTCGCGGCTAAAAACGACCTGGCCCACCAGGGTCTGGCCCAGGCCTTTGCCCGCGGCGAGGTCTATAAAAGCTATCTGGCCCTGGTCTGGGGCGCGCCTGCTTCCCAAGGAGAAATCAGCGGCAATATCGGCCGTCATCCGGTGGATCGCAAGCGCATGTCCGGGTGCAGCCGGAGAGGAAAACCGGCCCGCACCGCCTGGCGGGTTATCCATTATTATCATGACGGCTTAAGCCTGCTGGAAGTGATTATCCATACCGGCCGCACTCACCAGATAAGAGTGCATATGTCTGAAGCCGGTTTCCCTCTGGTGGGCGACTCCGTCTACGGAGCTAAAAAATTTCGCCGGCTCCTGCCCGGCCCGGGAATAAAAGCCGGCCGGCAAATGCTTCACGCCGCCCGTCTGAGTTTCACCCATCCTGCCCGCGGGGAAAAATTAAAATTTACCGCCCCTCTGCCCGAAGACTTCAGGGCGCTTTTGCGTTCTCTCAAGGAAGCAAAATGCTGACCGCCGGCCTCACCGGAGGCATTGCCACCGGCAAATCATCAGTGGGGGCTTTATTTCAGGAACTGGGAGCCCAAGTAATCGAGTTCGACCGCCTTTCCCGGGAAGCGGTACAGCCGCCCTCCCTTATCCTGGACCGGATTGCGGCCCGCTTTGGCCGCCATATTTTAAATGAACAGGGAGAACTGCTCCGCCCCCTCTTGCGCGAAATAATCTTCAACGATGAAAAAGCCCGGCTTGACCTCAATCAAATCATTCATCCCGCTCTGAAAGAAATGCTAAAAGCGCGTCTGGCCGATATCGAAGCGGCAGAGCCGCGGGCGATTGTCCTCATAGATACCCCTCTGCTTTTTGAAGTAGGCTGGCAGGAAGAATTAAATCCGGTAATTTTGGTTTACGCCCCCCCTCAAACGCAGATAACCCGCCTGATGGCGAGAGATAAGATAGACCGCGCCGCCGCCCTGGCCGCTTTGCAAGCGCAAATGCCCATAAATAAAAAAGTCGGCGCCGCGCAATTTGTTATTGACAATTCCGGAACTATCCAGGAAACTTTAGGACAAGTACGCAGCGTCTGGTATTGTCTGCAACAATTATCTATCCGGCAATCCTTAAAATAGCGGTATATTCTAACATATCTGTATTATTGCGATTATTACAATATCCGGCAAACTGAAACCGTGTCCGCTTTACCCGCTGAAGAGCGAGGTGAGAAATTCTTCTTATAAACCTTTCACAGTAGAAAGATTATGCCTGAACACGATATATTCCCCAACTTTTTAAATGAGTCTCATCCGGAAAAGACCTCATCCGCCGCTGACTCCAAAAATAACTTCCATGGCGCGGAGGCTCCCCCTCCCCGGGTTCGCCGTTCCCGCCAGCCCAGACCGCCGGCGGCGGAGGCGGAACCGGAAACAGGACTCCCCGCTGACGACGGCGGTAGCATGAATATTGCCGATCTGAAAGAGAAAAATATTTCCGATCTCAATGCCATGGCCAAGGAATTCAATATTGACGGCGCGGCGGGTATGCGGCGGCAGGAACTTATTTTTGCCCTGCTCACCGCCCAGGCGGAGCGCAATGGAGCCATTTACGGCGGCGGAGTGCTGGAAATACTGCCCGATGGGTTCGGTTTTCTGCGCGCCCCAGACTACAACTACCTTCCCGGCCCTGACGATATATATGTCTCCCCTTCCCAGATAAGGCGTTTCAACCTGCGCACCGGCGACACCATCAGCGGGCAGATCCGCCCGCCCAAAGAGAGCGAGCGCTATTTTGCCCTGCTCAAAGTGGAAAGCATCAATATGGAACCGCCGGAAGTGGCGCGGGATAAAATTCTTTTTGATAATCTGGTGCCCCTTTACCCCAATGAAAGCCTGCGCCTGGAAGTCAGCACCGACGGCAAAAACTATTCTTCCCGTATCATGGATCTAATGACTCCCATTGGCAAAGGCCAGCGCGGGCTTATTGTAGCTCCGCCCCGCACCGGCAAAACCATGCTCTTGCAAAATATTGCCAACGCCATTGCCGTCAACCACCCCGAAGTAGTGCTTATTGTCCTGCTCATTGATGAGCGGCCGGAAGAAGTCACAGACATGCAGCGTTCGGTCAAAGGAGAAGTAATCAGCTCCACCTTTGACGAGCCGGCGCAACGTCATGTACAAGTAGCGGAAATGGTAATAGAAAAGGCCAAACGCCTGGTTGAGCACAAACGTGACGTGGTGATTCTCCTTGACTCTATAACCCGTCTGGCCAGAGCCTACAATACCGTGGTGCCGCCTAGCGGCAAGATTCTTTCCGGAGGCGTGGACAGCAACGCCCTGCACCGGCCCAAGCGTTTTTTCGGCGCGGCCCGCAATATCGAATCAGGCGGCAGTTTGACCATCATTGCCACCGCGCTCATCGAAACCGGCAGCCGCATGGACGAAGTTATCTTTGAAGAATTCAAGGGCACCGGCAATATGGAAATTCATCTTGACCGCAAGCTGTCGGATAAACGCGTCTTCCCAGCCATTGACATCAACCGTTCCGGCACCAGAAAAGAAGAACTGCTCCTGGGCGAGGCCGAGCTTAACCGCATCTGGATTCTGCGCAAATTGCTCAGCCCCCTCACCGCGGTGGATTCCATGGAATTTCTCCAGGAAAAACTTCATGTAACCAAAAGCAATGCCGATTTTCTTGAATCCATGAGCAGATAAGTTTACGGCAAAGATTGGAGAGGGAAACCGTTCTTTAGCTCATCACTTTAAGGAGAAGCGGCTCATTTCCCAAATAAACGCATCCGGCGCCTTGAAATTTTTAATAAAGGCTATATTATAGTTGCGGCGCGGATCATTACATAGACTGAATATAAACCATACTTGGGAACAAAAAATTTTTGCGCGTCAAAAATCATTATTCCCTAATTTTAAGATTTTTGATTGCTTGCATTTGAGGTAATTTATGAAACAAGGAATTCATCCTGACTTTAAACAAGTAAAAGTGCGTTGCGCCTGCGGCAATGAATTTGAATCCGGCTCCACTAAAAAAGAGATCCGGGTGGAAATCTGTTCTCAATGCCATCCTTTTTTCACCGGCAAACAAAAATTGGTGGACACAGCGGGCCGAGTGGAACGTTTCTATAAAAAATACAGCCACCTGGATAAATATAAAGGCAAGGCTGACGAACTTGAGGCCGCCCGTAGGGCTAAAGCCGGCACCCCGGAAACAGAGGCGCAAAGCTAGGCCGGTCGCGGGGTCATGAGCGTCCAGCCGGTAGGCGGCCAAGCGGTTATAGAAGGAGTTATGATGAAGGCGAAAACCCGCCTGAGTGTGGCGGTGCGCCTGCCTTCCGGAAAAATCGCGCTCAAAACCACTGCCTGCGGTTCTTTGAGTCAAAAATGGCCGTTTTTAGGCTGGCCTTTCCTGCGCGGCCCGCTGGTACTCATGGAAACCATGGTCTACGGACTTAAAGCCCTGTCCTTTTCCGCCAGCCAGATTATGGAGGATGAAGGCGAAAAAATAAGTTCCGCCTCTCTGGCCCTTACCATGTTGGGCGCCTTTATTGCCGCCATGACCCTGTTTGTGGCTCTGCCCCACCTGCTGACCTGGATTTTAGGGACATTCACTCCCCTTAATTTCGATGTGCGCAGCTTAAGCTTTCATATTATTGACGGGATACTCAAGGTATTAATATTTATGATTTATATCTGGGCCATCTCTTTTATGAAACAGATAGAGAGGGTTTTTGCCTATCATGGCGCTGAACACAAAAGCATTCATTGTCTGGAAGCGGGCAAGGAACTGACCGTTATTAACGCCCAATCATGTTCCCGGCTGCACAACCGCTGCGGCACCACTTTTCTTCTTCTGGTGCTGACCGTATCCATAGCCGCTTTTGCCGTTATTTTTCCTTTCCTGCCTTCTCTGTCCGCCAATCAATTTCTCAATCAGGCCCTACAGATTACTTTAAAAATATTTTGCATGTTTCCCCTGGCCGGCATCGCTTATGAGATAATCCGTCTGGCCGGCAAAAGACAGAACAATACCTTATGCCGAATGCTATTATGGCCGGGGCTGCAAATGCAGAAACTCACCACCCGCGAACCGGATGAAGCCCAGCTGGAGACTGCCATTGTGGCTTTAAAAGCGGCTCTGGCCACCAGTGAAATCCCGGCGGACGTGGAAATAATGGACAGCGCCGTCATGGACCAAACTATCCCTCCCCGGCGTGAGGCCATGGCCCTTTAGAAGTTAAAAATCATTTATGAAATGAACTTCTAAAGGCGGGCGGATTGTCCGGCCTTGGCCGGCGGCGGGAACGATCCCTGAATTTGCGTCTGAGGGAGAACCGGGATCCTCATAAATCACTCTTAAAGTGTTTAAAGTGATTTATGAAATAAGCTTTAATCACAATTTATGAGAATTATATCATGGACATGAGTCCTTTATTAATGAATAAGCTCGCCCAGCTGGAAAATAAATTCCAGGCCCTGGAAGAGAGCATGGCTGATCCCAAAATAATCGCCGATAATGATGCTTATCAGAAAACGGCCAAAGAGCATGCGGATCTGAACGAACTGGTAAACACCTATCGCCAGTATAAGCAACTGCGGTCGGAGGCAGAGGAAAACGCCAGACTGGCCAATGACCTGGACCGGGAATTGGCTGAAATGGCCCAAGCTGAGCTGGAAGAAGGAAAAATCAAGGAAGATCAGCTGGAACAGAAACTGGCGTTGCTTCTTCTGCCCAGAGATCCAAACGATGAAAAAAATATCATAGTGGAAATCAGAGCCGGCACCGGCGGGGATGAAGCCGCTCTTTTTGCCTCTGATCTTTTTCGTATGTACGCCCGCTACGCCGAATTAAACCGCTGGAAAACGGAAATTTTAAGCAGCAACGAAACCAGCGGAGGAGGATTTAAAGAAATAATCGCCCTGCTCTCCGGCAAAGGCGCTTACAGCCGGCTTAAATATGAATCAGGCGTCCATCGGGTGCAGCGGGTTCCGGCAACCGAAAACCAGGGCCGGATTCATACTTCCGCCGCCACGGTGGCGGTTCTGCCTGAGGCGGAAGAAAATGAAGTGGAAATAAGGCCTGAAGATCTGCGCGTTGACGTCTACCGTTCCACCGGCGCCGGAGGACAGCACGTAAACACCACTGATTCGGCTGTGCGCATAACTCATCTGCCCAGCGGAGTGGTGGTCACTTGCCAGGATGAGCGTAGCCAGCACAAAAACCGGGCCAAAGCCATAAAAGTGCTGGCCAGCCGTTTGAAAGACGCCCAGGATCGGGCCCAAAAAGACGCTATGGACGCCACCCGGAAAAACCAGGTAGGCAGCGGAGACCGATCCGAACGCATCCGCACCTATAATTATCCCCAGAACCGGGTTACGGATCACCGCATCGGCCTTACCCTGCACAAGCTGGACATAGTCATGCAGGGAGATATGAGTGAAATAATCCCTCCCCTTACCGCTCATTTCCAGGCTGAGGCGCTCAAAGCCTCCCGTGAGAATTGAGACTTTGGCCTGGACCGCGGGCTCGCTTCTGGCCTGGGCCGGAACCTATCTGCAAAAATATGGCGTCAGCAGTCCCCGTTTGTCCGCTGAACTCATACTGGGCAAAATTTTAGATAAAAGCAGACTGGAACTCTACCTCAATTATGACCAGCCTTTGAACCCGGAGGAACTGGCCGGGTTTAAATCCCTGCTCATCAGGCGGCGCCAACATGAACCTGTCGCCTATATCACCGGAGTGAGGGAATTTTACAGCCTGGAATTACAGGTCGGCCCCGGCGTACTCATTCCCAGGCCGGAAACTGAGCTTCTGGTGGATGAGGGGCTGAAAGCCCTGGCGGACGGCCAGGAAAAGCCCCGGATTCTGGATTTGTGTACAGGCAGCGGAGCCGTGGCCCTGGCTCTGGCGGCCAACCTGCCCCAGGCGGAAATATGGGCTGCCGACATATCGGAGCAAGCCTTGAGCTATGCCAGGAGCAACGCCCAAAAATTGAGCCTCGCCGAAGTGAATTTTATCCGGGGAGACTTGTGGTCTCCTCTGCTGAGCCGGGGTCTTTTTTTTGATCTCATCACCGCTAATCCCCCCTATGTGGAACCCGGGGAATGGGAAATACTGGATCCGGAAGTCAGGGATTATGAGCCCCGTCTGGCCCTGCTGGGCGGCGGGGACGGGTTCGGGCTGATCCGGGCTATCCTGCAAGGAGCGCGGGCCTTTTTGCGGCCTTTGTCCACACTCTTGGTTGAGATTGCCTCGCCCCAGGCGGAAAAAGCAAAGACCGAAGCGGCCCGGGCGGGTATTTACGAGGAGATCAGCATCCTGCCGGATCTGGCCGGGCAGCCCAGAGTAATCAAATGTTTAAGGAGCGATTATGGATCAGCTAGTTATTGAAGGCGGCCGGCCGCTGGTGGGTAATGTAAAAATCAGCGGCTCGAAAAATGCGGCTTTGCCCATAATGTGCGCCAGCCTCCTGACCAGTGGGCGTAACCGGATTCACAATGTGCCGGACTTGCGCGACGTCCGTACTATGACCAAACTGCTGACAATGCTGGGGGCGGAAACCGCCGCCCCTCAAACTAACAGCATTACCATTGACACCAGCAACGCTGAAGGGATAGAAGCGCCTTATGATCTGGTCAAAACCATGCGCGCTTCGGTTCTGGCTTTAGGCCCGCTTTTGGTTCGCCACGGCCAGGCGCGGGTTTCCCTGCCCGGAGGCTGCGCTATCGGCGAACGGCCTATTGACCAGCACTTGAAAGGGCTGAGCGCCTTGGGCGCCAAGATCGACCTGGACGGCGGATATATAATGGCTCATGCTAAAAGGCTCAAAGGCGCGGCCATTGATATGGATCTGGTTACGGTCACAGGGACAGAAAATCTAATCATGGCCGCGACACTGGCCAAAGGCGAGACCATTATCCGCAATGCGGCCCGCGAACCGGAAATAGTCGATTTGGCCCAGGCCCTTAACAGTGCCGGGGCGCGTATTGAAGGCGCGGGCGAAGCGGTAATCCGGATCAGGGGAGTTGATGAAATAATGCCTCTGGAGCATTCGGTCATGCCGGACCGCATCGAAGCCGGCACCTTCATGGTGGCGGCCGGCATTACCAAAGGTGAATTATGTATTGCCAACCCTCCCTTGGAACATTTGACGGTAATAATCGGCAAACTCAAAGAAGCGGGACTGCGTTTTCAGCAAACCCCCAAAGGCCTGGTGGTCAGCGCCCGGCGGGCGCCCCGAGCGGTATCCATAATAACCGGCCCCTATCCCGGTTTCCCCACGGATATGCAGGCTCAGTTCATGGCTTTGATGGCTGTGTCCACGGGATCCAGCGTTATCCAGGAGACCATATTTGAAAACCGCATGATGCACACCAGCGAACTGCGGCGTTTAGGAGCCAATATCGAAGTAAACGGCTCTGTCGCCGTGGTATCGGGAAGCCGCCACCTGACCGGAGCCCCGGTAATGGCCACAGATTTGCGCGCCAGCGCCTGCCTGGTGCTGGCCGCCCTGGCGGCGGAAGGACAAACTAAAATCAGCCGTGTTTATCATCTGGACCGGGGCTATGAATATATTGACCGCAAACTCTCCCAGGCCGGAGCGGTGGTAAAAAGACAGGCCGAATAAAGCACATTATGCACGCCACCGGAGGGATCGCCGCGACCAGGACGTCAACCGGCTGACCCTACCTGGCCACGGTTTTTAAAAACTGGCGCAAAGAGGCGGTTACCATGCCGGAGCGGGTCATACCCAAACTACTCGATCGTATACTCCTCCAACGAATAAAACGTACGGTGCCCCATTTAACGTACTCTGGGGGCAGGTCGCGCCAGGGGGCGCCTGTGCGCAACATCCAGAATACCGCATTGATGAACAGACGATCCGGCGCCACGAGGCAATTTTTATGCTTCCGTGTCAACCAGCGACATGTTTTCCTCCGCTGTTTTGCTGACAGCGTTATAGGCTTTATTGGCCAGTGAAAGCAATAAATCCATAATCTTTTGCTTGGTCTCGCTATCGGCGTTTTTCAGGCTGTCTTCCAAAATGCTGAATTGCTGCCCCCGGCCAGCCATGAGTTCTTCAGCGGAAACAATGCCGTCTTGGTTGGTGTCCAGCGCGTCAAAGGACGATTGCGCGCTTCCGCCGCCGCCAGACGCGGCAACCGGCTTGCCGCTGAGTATATCCGCGAGTATTTTCTGGGCTTCAGATGTGTCAACTTCCTGGGATGAAGAAAATCCTAACATGCCTGCCGGCGGCGATTGCTTTTGCGCCATCAGGGTGTTAAATTGCAAAGTCAATGCGTCTTTGAACTCAGCCAGAGATACCGTGCCGTCTTTATCGCTATCCAATGAATTGTAGATTGTTTCATCCAGGCCGGTTTCCTCAAGACTGAGGCTTTCGTTGCCGTCAGCGTCCAACTTAGTGAATAAATCAGATAACTTGGTTTCCTGTTCCTCCTTTCTGTTTTTTGCCAGTTGGGTAAATATTTCCTGATAATAATTTGCTCCACTCGCCGATACAGTATTGATACTCATATTGCCTCCTGCGGTTATACTGTGAATTATTCCCTTCCGCCCTGGAGCATATTGGTAATATGCTCCAGGGTTAAAGCGGGCCACGGATGAACCCGCTTTAATTACAAGTATTTGAAAAATACTTGTAATTTGATATAGTTGGCTTGCATCGCAACCGGGTATGCTACAGCAAATTGCCATGGAAGGTAATTTGCCGCAGGTCTTTGCCTGGATACGCTCAGGGGAAAAAAATTCCCTGTTGTCGATAAGTAAGCAATAATCATGCCGCGCTGCCCGCCGCGGCCAAAAATATTTTCATCACGGCCTTGGCTTTGCCCTATAATCATATACAGTTTCAGCAACAGCGTACCGCTTATCGCATTCACTCGGCCGCCGGACCAGGCGATGCGGAGGCCCAGCATAATTTGGGTGTGCTGTATTACAAAGGTGACGGTGTTAAACAAGATTACGCTTCATCGTGTCAATGGTGGGAAAAAGCCGCCGCCCAGGGATTCATGGTATCTAACTCCACGGAACGCGATGGCGCTATCTTCATATCTGATATGCCTTAGCCGCTGACACCAAAAAAGCCGATCTAGCCATACCTAAATCACGTGCTTTATTATCAATTTCCTGCAAATCGGCATGAGGCACAGTAATATTAATTCTAACCGGCTTCTTATCTAATGAGGGGGCGGGAATTAATTGATACAAAACCCTGCTTTCATCGTAAGTAAAGCCCTCCTGTTCATGAAAATATTTAACCTTTTCCCTTACCTGTTCCAGTGGCGAAATTTGTGGAAATGGTTTATTGTTGCTAACCCTGAATAATAGCGCTTCACGTAAAGCGTCCACTGCCATATCATAAGCCTGCGAAAAATCCTCTCCTTGAGTAATAGCCCCTTCAACATCGGGAAAAAAAACGGAAAAAATTCCATCATCTTCCTGCATAAAAGCGGCAATATATTTTAATCCCATTCGATGTTCCTTTCTGGGGTTTTTACCCCTGGCGAGTCATTTCATTTTTACTTTGGTCACTCGGATTATATTAGCCAGGGTTCGGGGTGATATTTCTTTTCCTTTATGCCGCGGTATTGTGGTCATTGTCTGTCCATCGGGGCTATATGCTTTCCAGTGATCTGTTCCGCTTGTGATAGTCCAACCAGCGGTTTTTAATTTTTCTATCACTTCTCGATCTTTCATGTTGGCCCCTTCCTTTATTCATTGTTAAGCTTATTATACACATTACAATACACATCGTCAATATATTTATTAAAATATTTCTTGAAAAAATTATTGAAAATTAAAAAAATCATGTATATAATTTAATTAGTTCAGACCATCCCGCCGGTGCTTCATAAGGAGTGCCGGTGGAAAAAAGTTTCAAGAAAATAGAGACTTGTCTCACGCCGAGAGGCAGCCAGCACCCTGCTAAGATGACTTTATTTTGCGGGGTATTGGTGTTTCCGTTATCTGCAATTAAATCAGAAAAAGTTAATAGTTTCAGTATAACTAAGCATTTTTGTGAAAAAATGCTTTAACTATTTTTTACATCTCCGGCTTTGGATCCCCCTGGGCCGGGGGTTTGCGTTTTAAATCTGGCGTGACGAGGCGTGGTGATGGTGGTGGCTGACCGCTTTTTTGCCAGTTCCAAGATCTGTTCATGCTGTGGTCGCAAACTGGAGCAACTGCCGCTGTCGGTGCGGAACTGGATGTGCCCGAAATGCGGCGCGGAGCATGTCCGTGATGTCAACGCCGCGATCAATCTAAAAAATTACGCCGTGAGTTCCACGGTATCAGCCTGTGGAAAGGAAGGCTCTGGTTCCGGCCGTAAGACCGGAGTGAAACCGGCCTCGGTGAAGCAGGAAGTCAGCTTTGTTCCTGTTTAAGCAGGAATGAGCAAGTCTGACAGAACGGTTTGGGCGCTATATATAATAGTGGATGCCACGGTGTTACTTCTGGCGATAAATGATGACGGCAGGCAGGCGTTCTTTTCGCGTTGGATGAAAACACTCATCAAAGCGGTGGAGAATTGCTTTGACGACATAAAGAACCAGCTCGACATGAAACGCTTGCGCACCCAGTCGGCAACGGCAATGGATTCACGGCTGTTTATTCAGTTTCTCGCGCTCATTCTGCTCAGTAAACTCCGCTCTCTGTCAAAGCAGGATGATACTATCCGCAATCTTACGATACGCGAAATAATGGAGCATATGGAAGCCGTCACGGAGATACGTTTTTCCGGGAGATACGGCAAGGTCGTAGCGGAGGCTGATCGGTTGCAAAGAAAAATCATGGATTGCTTTGGCGTTTCGGTGGAAACATAGTTACACTTCGCGGGGAAATAGGTTAATATCTGATGGAGGTTAGAAATTTTAAATCTTCCGAGCAGATAATCGCGTGAAACTTCTCATCGCCCGTGATATTGGCGCTATGATAATTAATACCTTTATCTTTTAATATAGAACAAACCGATTTTATTGTATCCTGTTCTCCCGGCCGCTCGGAATCATCGAATAAATAGACAAATCTTTCCTGGGGGAATTTTTGGACCAGATTTAAAATCTGGCTGCGCGAGTAGCGCGGGCTTTGCTGAGGCCCGTCAATCAGCACAAAATCAAAATCTCCCGATGTTGAATATAATTCATCGATATTTATGTACGTTTGTGTTTTAAAGCCGTTTATCTCAACTGTTTCAAGCTGCAGAAGCGCGGTTTTTATCTCATAACCGCTAACACTGTTCAGGAAAAAATCCCTCCAGTTTTTATCATGCTCAATGGTTAAGGCGCGGGAAGATTGAAAAAAACCGGCGTACTGGTGAATCATTTTGGAGCTTTGCCCCAGTCCGAATTCCAGAATATTTTTCGGTTTGGCAAAATTCAAAATACAAAATAAGGTATATAGAGCGGCGTAATCCAAGGCCCAGCCTCCGGGCGCAAAAGACTTATTCTTAAGCCACTGGCAATCCTCAATCAGGCTATGGAAAAGCGCGGCATGCTTTATGGTGGATATATCCTTTTTAGTCTGTTTTAAGTTATCTGTAGCCAATAATCGTCTGATATGATGCGAAAAAAAATTGCCCATGCCTGTCCTTGAAGTTTTTGCTCCGTTTTCAGTTTTTTCTCTTTATCATCCGCCGCACGCCTGAAAACAGGTGACGCTGAGTTTCGTATAATAATCTGCCGGCCCGGCTACGGCCGGCTAAGCGGGCGCCCAGGGTGGTGTAATGCATAAATCCCGGCCAGCCCGATACTCTTAAGGCTTGAGTAGCCAGATAGCGATAGTGGGCCATTCCCGCCTTGGGGCCAAGGTGAGTCATAATTTCCGGCCACCATTTGCACACAATTTGCTCGTACCCGCGCAGGCCGCGGTAGTAATTATTGCGGAAAACACTGTCTGCCTCTCGCGTGTCGCAAACAAAGAGTGGCTTATTCACACAGCCAAAGGAATAATGGCTGGCCAAGGAGAGGGAAAAATCCCACTCCTGATAGGCGGCTATGGCCGGATCGGGCAGGCCGGATTTGGCAAAGCATTGGCGGTGGACTAATAATGTCGGATATAGCGGTCCTGGGCCGCGCAGCAGTTGCGGATATATGTTACCTTCACTTTGGAGAGGAATATATTCATAGTTTCCTTGGGCGGTTCTAACGGAGCCGTATCCGTGAACCACCTGAAAGCCTTGCCGGGCTTTTTCCATTTGCCATTCAAGTTTCTGCTTGTACCAGTGATCGTCAGAATCCAGCAGAGCAATCCATTGGCCTTGGCTGCTTTGAATGCCCAGGGAACGGGCAATCTGAGCCCCCTGATTGCGTGAGCTGCGCACAATCAGACAGGAAGGGCAGGCGGCTAAAGCCGCTTGGACGGTATTATCGCTGGACCCGTCATCAACCACAATTATTTCCTGGGCCGGATAAGTCTGCTCAAGCACTGACTGAATAGCCCGGCCAATGGTTTTTTCCCGATTATGAGCGGGAATAACAACTGAAATTGCCTGTCTGGCCTTGCTGTTTTTTCTTGAGGAACAGGCTGAATTTCCGCCGGCCGGGAAAGATGGGGGCGCGCCTGTGCGTCCGGGTGCGGGTTCGCAGGCAGATAAAACAGCCTCTGGGCCAGTCTGAGAAACAGACTGAGAGACCAGCATAACCGGGGGGGGTAGGTGGTCAGTCCGGCAATCAGCCTGAACGCTTCTGTGGCATAGGCGCTCGGGCGCGGTCAGAGAGGCAACGGAATCCGGCGTATATTTTGAGGTCTGACGGGAAGTCATTCTTAACTCATACCACCTTAACGGAAAAAATAGGGGAAATGTAATATTCCCCCTGATTGGGAAACTTTTTGGCAGGGGTTAATTATTGGGATTAAACATTCCCTGCCGTTCTCCCGGTGCCCTCAGGCCAAGCCTTTAAAAAAAATTCCCCTGCTTAAGCTTATATGATAATATAAGAAAACATTTCTGGCAAGTCAACCTGAGTTCAGAGGCGTTAGCATGATTTCGTTATTATCCTCGCCTATAACCGGTAAAAGACCATCCCGAAATACCGGCGTAGCCGCGGCCAAAGGAACCTATGTTTCTTTTTTGGGATCCGACGATGCCTGGCTCCCTCAGATGCTGGAGCGGCATTACGCCAAATATGCCTCAGATCCGGAAATCGGCTGCGTGTATGCCTGCGGAGTGATCAACGCCCTTGATGGCAGCCAGTATCCCTGGTATGAGGCCACTTTGGAAGGATATATTTATCCGCAAGTGCTGATGCAGGGCTATCTGGCCGGCGGGGCGGCCATCAGCGCTCAAAAAACTTACCTGGAAAAGATATTCCCTCTGGATAACATCTTCAGGGTGGGTGCTCGGACGACGAGCTATGCTTTCAACTGACCAAACGCTGCAAAATAGGCATGGTTCCGGAAATTTTGGTTAATGTCTATCTTGACGGCGGCAATCAAATTACCGCCCAATCAGGCGGGCGCGGGGCTACTGGCTGGATTTATCTTTTCTTGACCCACAGCGATGATATCATAAAATATTGCGGGGTCAAGGTAGTGGCCCGGCATTTTTTAAATGCCGGCTCCCGTTTACTGAATGAGGAAAATTCCAATTTTTCCGCCGCCCAAATGGCGGTGGCCCTGGCTCTGGGCTATCGCGCCTCCCCCTTGAACGTTTTCCGTTTTATCCTGCTGAAAATTACTCCCGGTTTTTTGCGCCGCCGCCGCCCGGTCGTTCGCCTGCTCAAACATCTGGTGCGGGGCCGGTTTTAAGGCAGGCAAAAGTTTATGATTAAGTATGCGGTAAAAAAATAAAAAATTTGCGGTCTAATCTTCAAAGGGAAGCCTGAGCATCTGCCCGAACTGAATGTTGTATTCTTCCCCGCGCCAAGGGAGGATGCCGCTGGTGGGGGTGAAGGTGATTTCGCCAAAATACAGCCTGCCTCCGGCTTCATAAAAATCCACCCGGGCAAAGATGAAATCACGGCTGAGCAGGCGGCTTAATTCCGCCATTTTATTGAGATATCGGGGGCGTTGCGGAAAGCCGGGCAACTCGTCGCAGTTGTAGAAATTGGGCAGGGGTGTGAAATCCAGAGTGTAAAATTTACCCCGGTAATGACCATGGCGGTCGTAGGCTACCATCCAGAACAGCTGGGGTTCCCCGTTAAAGCAATAGAATTTGCAGTCAGCGGGGTGATCCGGTTCAATGCCGATATAGTCTTCGGCTATGATTTGGGGCTTAATATCTTTATAATGTAATTCCAGGCCGCCGTGAAAAGTGAGATTGCGTTGCATCCACTTGTTAAATTTATGCCTGGCCCGGCGCATATTTAATTTGCTTTTGTCTTCGACAATCAGGTTCCATCCTGAGCCGTGGCTGGCCTTAAGCGCGAATTTATCCGGCAACCGGGCAAAATCAATATCGTCGAATTTATCCCAAACTCCCAGCAGCGGCACTATATGCCGGCTGCCTATGATCCGGGCAATTGCTTCTTTGGCGGAATGCTTGTCCGCCAGCGCGGTTTTGGCCGCAGTGCTGTCATGGAGCTTCAGCCATTGAATTTTTTCGTCAAAAGTTTGCGGATTATCCAGATTTAGCTTTTTGCCGGTCCGGTTCCTGAACCATTGGCTCAAGGCCTCAGGATACTGTTCCGGAGTTAATCTGGGGCCTAACTGATAGAGATGGGTCTTGCGATTTACAAACCAAGGGCGTAAAAATTCTAGTGTTTTTCTGAACATAGACAAAAATGTAGTGCTTTGGATTAGGGTTGACTTTTAAAAAATCTTTTTTTATCCTATCATATTGTTCTTGACAATGGAAGCTTTTTTTGAATCTTTCGTAAGAGGATTCGTCGCACCCGACCGCTCAGCAGCGGCCGGGCGCGTGGTTCCTGAATGGTCTTTCCGGTCGAAAATATATGCTTTTGCAATAATTATACTGTAATATCAAAATGTTTAATGCTTTTCAGGATCGGCTAATATAGTCTTCCCCGCATACGCAGAGATGATCCCGAACAGAAGTGGTCCCCTTTTCGACAGGTAACCACAGTTTTTAGCTTATCTTTTTTCAGCAGATATGGATGGCGCAAAAGGTTTTGACAAATATTGGAGATATTTGTACTATATTCTCAACGCAGGCGGAAGACCTTTTGTGGCGCGGCATGTACAAACTTAATGGGAAAAACATGTAAAATGCTGTGTTGTATGGTAAATGATTGCCGGTCGAATTATTATTACAAATTTACTGCTGGTTTAGTTTGCCGCCGTCCCCCAAGTTACGGGATTAATGATTATATGAAGAGTGCATTATGAGTAAATTGGGAAATTTAAAAGACGCCTTGTTTTCGCGCTTCAACCGAAAGCCCATTGGCCCGGGCGGTATTCGCATAATTCATTACGAAACTCTGGAGCATGGCATTTTAGGCAAGTTTGTCCGCCGCCTGCAGGCGGAACTGACGGCTCTGGGCCGCAAAGCCGATATGGTGAAAGGAGTCGGCGACCCCAGCGCCGCCATTGGTCATCACATACTCTACAGCGGGGCGCAAAAAAAATGGGCCCCCATTGAAACCTGCATGATTGCCCATGTGACCGAAGAAACTCTGGAAAAAATTCGCCGCCTGCTGGGCATCTATGACATGGGCATCTTAATGTCCAAGGAGACTCGGGATAATCTGCTGCTTCTGGGCCTGCCCGCCCGCCGCTTGTGCTATATCGGCCCGGCCCAGGATGGGGTGATCAAGCCCCGTCCTCTGGCGGTGGGTATTGCCAGTAAAACTTATAAAGACGGCAGGAAAGACGAAAATTCTATTATTGAAGCTTTTTTAAGCCTGCCCGCGGGCGCGTTTGTGTTCAAAATTATGGGCAAGGGCTGGAATGAGCAGGTAAACCGCCTGCGCCGGGCCGGGCACCAGGTGGTTTATTACCGCCGCTTCAACTATGATCAGTATGTGTCTTCCTTCATGCCCTCGCTGGATTATTTTGTTTATCACAGCTACGATGAAGGCAGCATGGCTTTTCCTGATGCGCTGGCCGCTGATGTGCGCACCATAGTCACCCCCCAGGGGTTTCATCTGGATATCCCCGGCGGCATTGACCACCCCATTGCCTGCCCGGCGGATGTTGTTCCCATCTTGGCCTCAGCCCATGAACAGCGCCTGACCCGGGCGGCCCGGGTGGCGGGCTGGAATTGGCGCGAATATGCTATCCGTCATCTTTTGGTATGGGACTATCTGTTAACTCAGAATTCCCCTGCCTGGCAGGAAGAGTGGAAAGAGTTCCTGCGCCGTTTGCGCCAGGAAAATTTGGCTTCCCTGGCCGCGGCTCTGGATGACGCGGCCTTGCCCGGGCCGGAGATTTACCGGGAGGCCATAAATTGGGCCGCCGGTTACGGTCTGGCTGCAGTGGCGGCCCAGCTTGAGCGCGGCCAACAGGTTTACTATCCACCCAGTTCCATGAACGCTTAATAAGCCGGAGAAATTATGATGGAAAAGATAACTTATGGTGACAGTATCCTGGCTATCATCCTGCGCGCTTCCTTTCGCGGTCAGGGTATTCAATTCCTCACTCCGGACACTTTTTCCCAGCAGTTGGGATATATGCGCCATCCCGTAGGACATGTTATAGCTCCGCACACTCACCGGCCGGTTGTCCGCCAGATTGAGCTGACCCAGGAAGTGCTTTTCATCAGATCCGGCAGAGTGCGGCTGGATATATACACTCCGGAGCGGGAGTATCTGCAAAGCCGGATTCTGGAGAGCGGAGACGTGGTCTTGCTGGCTCATGGAGGCCACGGCCTGGTGATATTGGAGGAAGCGGAAATCATCGAAGTGAAGCAGGGGCCATATGCCGGAGAGGCGGACAAGGCGCGTTTTGCCCCGGTGGAGGAAGCGTTAATCACCTGTTGCTCTCAGGAATGAATAAACATGGAAACATTTCTTCCGGTATGTTCCCCCTTGCTGGACGGAAACGAACTGGCCTATGTCAGCGAAGCGGTTGCTTCCGGCTGGATATCGTCTTCCGGAAAATATGTGGGGGAGTTTGAAAAGGCCTTTGCCGCCTATTGCGGGGTGAAAGAAGGCATTGCGGTCTGTAACGGCACGGCGGCTCTGCATCTGGCCCTGGTGGCTCTGGGGGTGGGGCCGGGAGATGAGGTCATTATACCGGATTTCACCATGGCCTCTTCGGCTTTTGCGGTTTGCTATACCGGAGCCAGGCCGGTTTTTGTTGATTCCGACCCGGAAACCTGGAATATGAATCCCTCTCTGCTGGAAGCAAAGATAACCCCTCTCACCAGAGCTATCATGCCGGTGCATATTTTCGGCAACCCCTGCGCCATGAGGGAAATAGCCGCCATTGCCGATCGTCACCGCCTTGCCCTGGTGGAGGACGCGGCCGAGGCTCACGGGGCTGAGCTGGAGGGGATTAAGACCGGGGCCTGGTCGCAACTGGCCGCCTTCAGTTTTTTCGCCAATAAAAATATCACCATGGGCGAAGGCGGCATTGTCCTCACCAGTGATCCCAAGCTGGCTGAAGCCTGCCGTTATTATAAAAATATCTGTTTCCCGCCGAACGCGCCCCGCACCTATCTGCACCATGACATTGGCTTTAACTACCGCCTGAGCAATCTGCACGCGGCCCTGGGCCTGGCCCAGGTGGAGCGGGCCGATTATTACCGGAATTTACGCATCCGCAACGGGCTTCTCTACCGCCAATATCTGAGCATGGTTCCCGGGGTGGTATTACAGAAAGATCAGCCCGGAGGCAAAAATGTTTTCTGGATGAACGGGCTGTGTATTCGTCCGGCCGAGTACGGGCGGTCACGGGATGAGCTTGTCGCTTATCTGCGCAGCCGTCAGGTGGAGACCAGACTTTTTTTCCAGGGCATGCATCGCCAGCCCTCTTTAAGCAAATACGGCTGCGACTGTTCCGGCTCTTATCCGCTGAGCGATTTTTTAGCCGATAACGGATTTTATCTGCCTAGCGGCAGCGGCCTGACAGAAGAAGATATAGACCGGGTATGCTCCCTGATAGCTGGCTTCAGAAGAGGCTGAATATGGCGGTATTTGAGGATTACGCCAGCTATTACAATCTGCTCTACGCGGATAAAGATTACGCCGCTGAAGTTGAATTTGTCCTGCGCCAACTGCGCCGCTTCGGTCTTGATCCGGCCTCGCTGCTGGATCTGGGCTGCGGCACCGGACGGCATGCCCTGGAACTGGCCCGCCGCGGGATCGCGGTCAGCGGGGTGGATTTATCCGAAACTATGATTGCCATCGGCCGATGCGCTCTGGGGGAGATTTCCGGCCTTCGCCCTTTGCCCAAGCTTTGTCAGGGAGATGCCGGGAAGGTAAGGCTGGGCCGCAAATTCGCGGCGGTGACCAGTTTATTTCATGTTATGAGCTATCAGATCGACGAAGAAAAGGCGCGGGCGCTGATGGCCAGCGCCCACTGTCATTTGCGGCCTGGAGGGATGTTTTTTTTCGATTTCTGGTACGGTCCGGGAGTGCTGAGCGATCCGCCGCTGCAACGGGAAAAAAAGATCACAGGTCAGGAAATTTCCCTGTGGCGCAGGGCTAGGCCGGTACAGCGGATACAGGAAAACATAGTTGAGGTTAACTATGAAATCAACATAAGCGATCACTCGCGGGGCCGGGAGAGCCAATTCCGCGAATGCCATGTCATGCGCTACTGGTTTTTGCCGGAATTAAAATTTCTGGCCCGGCAAAGCGGTTTTTCTTTTCTCAGTGCGGGCGGCTGGCTGGAAGATGAATTTGCCTCTCCGCCTCCCTGGTATGCCTGGATTCTGCTGGCCCGGGATTAGAGGGGGTGTACCTGTCCGCATAACAATTTTCGCGGTCATCAAAAACTCGGCTTTACGACCAAGTGTTCTTGTTATGCCTTTATCCATTTGATCGCAAAACTATTGCTCAGGGAAGGAGTATTTGATTTATGGATCAACTTTCTCCGGCAGCGCGCCATCTATGGGCTAAAAAATCCCGCAACAGCGAGCTGGCCTGGCTGCCCCTGGTCATACATCTGGCGGATACGGCCGCGGTGGCGGAAAAACTGTGGGATTACTGGCTGCCAACGGGAGTGAAACGGCGGATTGCCGCCAAAGGCATGAGCTGGAAGCAAGCCAGGCGGTTATTCATATTTTCGGCCGCCATCCATGATCTGGGCAAAGCTATCCCCGTCTTTCAGGCCAAGCCCGCCTGGCCCGTCTGTCTTGATTTGGATCAGCGCCTGGCGGAAAAGCTTAAAGCCGCCGGCCTGCCGCTGCGGTCTTACCGGGCTTTTAGCTCCCCCCATAAAACCCCCCATGCCCTGGCGTCTCAAATATTGCTCTGTCAGGCGGGATGCGACCGCAGGGTGGCGGTGATCCTGGGCGCTCATCACGGCAAACCCCCTGATTTCGGATGGCAAGATTACGGGCCGGGAGTTTATCCGGAAAATTATCATTTGCGCAAAAGCGAAAAAGCGGCCTGGGTTGCAGTGCAGAGGGAGTTAATTGCTTTTGCTCTGCGCCGGGCGGACTTTTCCTCTCTGAAGGAACTTCCTCTCCCTGATCTGACGGCCCAGGTTTTATTGAGCGGGCTGGTGATTATGGCCGACTGGATTGCCAGCAACTCGGAATATTTCCCTTATGCCTGGCTGAATGAGGCTTCGTTCTTTTTTGACTCCCAAGCCAGGGCGCAGATCGCCTGGAAGGAACTGGCCCTGCCTTTACCCTGGGTTCCCGGCCGGGAGTGGGAAGGCGCGGATTTTTATCAGCAAAGATTTGCTTTTGAACCCAATGCGCTGCAAGCGGCGGCGCGGGAAGCGGCCGGAGAAATTAAAGATCCGGGGATTATGGTTATAGAAGCTCCTATGGGATCAGGCAAAACCGAGGCCGCCCTGGCGGCGGCGGAGATTTTTGCCGCTAAGACCGGGCGCAGAGGAGTGTTTTTCGCTCTTCCCACTCAAGCCACCTCTGACGCCATTTTCCCTCGCCTGTGGGACTGGCTGGAACACCAGCCGGCCATCGATGGGCTTTCCTTACGCCTGCTGCATAGCAAAGCGGAATTTAATCGGCAATATCAGGAGTTGAAGCTTTCACCTGACGACAGCGGGGAAGAAGGCGGCTGGGTCATAGCCCATCAGTGGTTTGAGGGGCGGAAAAAGTCCATGCTGGACGATTTTGCCGCCGGCACCATTGATCAATTGCTGTTGGCGGCCTTGAAACAAAAACATGTTATGCTGCGCCATTTGGGGCTGACCAATAAAGTGGTGATTATTGACGAGTGCCATGCCTATGACGCCTATATGAGTCAGTATCTTGATCAGGCTTTAAGCTGGCTGGGCGCTTATCAAGTTCCGGTTATAGTGCTTTCGGCCACCCTGCCGCCCAAGAAGCGGCAGGAAGTAATCGACGCCTATTGGGGGCGAAATTCCACCCCCAAGCCACTGAAAGACCCTTTGAGCGATCATGAGCCGGAGGTTCCGCCAACCCCTCCCTGGGTTTTATGCCGGGACTATCCCCTGATAACTTACACCGACGGAGGTGAGGCTAAAGCCAGAGCCGTGGCTGCCGACGGCCTTTCGCGCCAGATTTGTCTGAGATTTATTGAAGATGAAACCCTGGTCGCCAAGTTGGAAGAATTGCTTGCCGACGGCGGCTGTGTGGGGGTGATAGTCAATACCGTTGCCCGGGCCCAGGATTTGGCCGCCCGTCTGAGCCAGCGCTGGGGTGAAGAAACCGTGCGCCTGTTTCATTCCCGCTTTTTACCTCAGGACCGCGCGGAAAAAGAGAGCAAACTGCTGGCGGAATTGGGCAAACCTGAGCCGGGCCGGAAGCGCCCTTACAGGCGTATCATTGTCGGCACCCAGGTGCTGGAGCAATCGCTGGATATTGACTTTGACCTTCTGATCACTGATCTCTGCCCCATGGATTTGTTGCTGCAGCGCCTGGGCCGCCTGCAACGGCATCTGAGAATCAGACCGGGCAAACTCCGCACGCCTCTGTGCCTGCTTATTGCCCCGGCCGGTCAGGAGTTTGCGCCTGGGAGCAGGAATGTCTACGGCGATTACTGGCTTATGCGCACTAAAGCCCTGCTGCCGGACAGCATTACTTTGCCGGATGATATTGCCCGGCTGGTGCAGGAGGTCTACGATGAGGATTTGGAGCTTGGATTGGAGGGGCTTGACCAATATGTAAACGCCAAAAAGAAGGCGACCCAACGTGTTGACAAACAAAAAAGCCGGGCCCTGGCTTTTCGTATCGACTTGCCGTGGGCAAATGAGGGAGCGAGTTTGATTGACTGGCTGAATACGGATGTGGGCGAAAAACACGGTGAAGCCGCGGTACGGGACAGCGACGCCTCTATTGAGGTCTTGCTGATCCAGGAGCAAGAGGGCGGTTTGTATTTCCTGCCCTGGATTAAAGACTACGGCGGTCAGCCGCTTTTCCCGGACGAGGTTCCGGCCGGGGATGTGGCCAAAGCCCTGGCCGGATGTTCCCTGCGTCTGCCGGCGGCCTTGTGCCATCCCGGAATTATTGACCGGACTATTGAGAAATTAGAGGAACTTAATCAGGCACGCCTGTCTGTCTGGCAGGCGTCCCCTTGGCTTAAGGGCTGTCTGTTCCTGATTCTGGACGCCGATAATAAGGCGGAACTGGGCGCTTACCGTCTGCGTTATGATAAAAAATATGGACTGAGCTATCAAAAGGAGGTGCCGGGCGATGACGGAAAAGATTTTTAACCTGCTCTATGAACCGTGGATATTGGTGATGAAAGCCGACGGATCTGTTGAGGAAGTGGGGATAGTGGAGATGTTTGCCCGCGCTTCCCAACTGCGCGGGCTGGCCGGAGAGCTGCCAGCCCAGGATATGGCAGTCTTGCGATTCTTGCTGGCGATTTTGCACGTGGCGTGCGCCAGATATGACCTTGAGGGCAAAGATGATCCCTTGTGTTTGACCAATTCTCCTCCCGCTTCTCCTGATATGGCTTTGCGGCGCTGGAAGGCTTTGTGGGATAAGGGAAAGTTCCCCATGGAGATTCTGGAAAAATATCTGAAAAAGCATGAAGAGCGCTTTTATCTCTTTCATCCGCAATATCCTTTCTATCAGGTGCCGGCTATCGGCAAGGCAACTAAATACAGCGCCGCCAAGCTCAATGGAGAGCTTTCGGAAAGCGGCAACAAACCGCGTTTATTTCCCCAGCGCAGCGGGCAAGCCAAAGAGCGCCTGACTTACCCGGAGGCGGCCCGTTGGCTGCTTTATGTCAATGGCTTTGATGACACCTCGGCTAAGTCACCAGATCATTTGTCCACTCCGGGAGTGGGCTGGCTGGGGAGATTGGGTCTGGTCAGCGCCTTGGGGGATAATTTATTCGCCACCCTGCTGCTCAATCTGGTCTTGCTGCGCGGCGACCAGAATGATCTATGGGGAGAGGAAAAGCCGATTTGGGAACAGGAAGTTCGCCGCCAGGAGCGCGAAGAAATTATGGTGCCCGATAATCTTTCACAGCTCTTGACTTTGCAGTCCCGTCGTTTGCTTTTGCTGCGCGATCAAAATGGAGTAAGCGGATATAAGCTCTTGGGAGGGGATTTCTTTCCTAAAGATAAAGAGCAAACTAATATTTTCGCTGAACAGATGACCCTTTGGCGCAATATTGCCAAAAAAGAGACTTCCCCGTCTTATATTCCCAAGCGCCATGATCCGGCCCGGCAGTTGTGGCGGGATTTTGCCGCTCTGCTGGCTTCGGGCGCCAGTGACCGGCCTCCAGGGGTTGTCAAATGGCTGGCCCGGTTGAAAGGTGAGGATTTACTGGCGGCTTCTCAGTTCAGATTGCAGGTTGCTGCGGTTACATATAGAGGTGGCACAGATAAAACTGCCCTTATTGACGATGTGTTCAGCGATTCGCTGACCTTTAACGCCGGCTTGTTGAGCCACCTGGGGGCGGATTGGGTCAGGCGCATTATTGGAGAAATAGAAGATACCGAGAAACTGGTGTATCAGGTGGGCGAACTGGGGCAGCGGTTGGCCCAAGCCGCCGGCAGCGCGGATGGCAAGGGTCCAAAAAATATGGCTGAAGAACAGGCTTATTTTCGCCTGGATCAGCCTTTCCGTACCTGGTTGGAAGAGATCGATCCTGAAAAGGATGAAATGTGGCAGCGCAGTAATGAATGGTGGGAGCGCTCAAAGAGCATTGTGCAGGAGTTGGGACGGGAACTTGTGGCGCAAGCTGGGCCTAATGCTTTTGTTGGACGCATCGTGGAAGATAAAAAGAAGAAAAAACACCGTTATATTGCTCCGGAAGAGTATAATTTTTTTATGATAAAAACATCCAGCCGTCAGGCATTGAACAGAAAGGGTGGGACAAAGAAATGAAAGAAAAGACTAATCCGGCCAAAGAGGCGAGCTGGTTTGTGCAACGCAGAATAAGTTGGCTGTGCGCCCGGGCTAATTACTCCTCGGGCAAGGCGGATCTGGCCCGCTTGCGCCGTGGAATAGGCAAAGCGCCCGGCAGTCAGCCGGAACTCTGGCAGGTGATTCTGGAAGATTTGCCGGAATCTTTGCTCAGCTCAAGCGGCGAACCCAGCTGCGGCGAATGGGCGGTGCATACCGCTTTGACTCTTTATGCCTTGCATCAACAAGGCGAAGACGCGGAAAAACATTGCGTGAGTAAAGAGGGAATATCCCTGGGCAGCGCGCTCAGAAAATTGGCGCCGGATCGGGATAATGATGAAGCCATTAAACGGCGTTTTGACGCGGCCGCTACCGCGGGCGATTTTGTGGAGCTTGCCCATCATCTGCGCGGATTAATTCAGCTCATGAAGGCTAAAAATATAGATTTGGATTACCCGGCCCTGACCAGGGACTTGTATTGGTTTCAAATCATGGATAAAAAAGATTCCGTGCGCCTGAAATGGGGACAGGATTTCTATCGGGTAGAGAAAGAGGAAAAATCAGATAACAACGTTCAACAAGATGCTCAAGCATAAGAAAGGTAAATTTAATTCATGAAAAATAATCGACTTTATGTGGATATCCATGTTATTCAAACCATACCCCCCAGCTGTGTCAACCGCGATGACACCGGCAGTCCCAAAACCGCTGTCTATGGCGGAGTCACCAGGGCGCGGGTTTCTTCCCAGAGCTGGAAACGGGCCATGCGGGATATGTTTCAGGATACTCTGCCCAATGAACAATTAGCTGTGCGCAGTAAGAGAATTGTAGCTAAAGTGACGGAGGAAATTAAAAGACTCGGTGATGTGAAAGAACCTGAGAAAAAGGCGGAAAGTGTTTTAAAATTAGCGGGACTGACGATCAAAGACATTGAAGATAAGAAGACTAAGACTACCTATAGAGGTACAGAAGCCTTATTTTTTTTGAGTGAAGTCCAGGCCAAAGGTTTGGCCAGATTGGCCGCGCAGAATTCTGAGCTTTCTAAAAATGAGGCGCAAAACGCGCTCAAACAGTATCCTGGCATTGAGGTGGCCCTATTCGGGCGTATGGTGGCCGATGATCCGTCTTTAAATACCGATGCCTGTGCTCAGGTGGCCCACAGCATTTCTACCCATAAGGTTAGCAATGAGTACGACTATTTTACCGCGATGGATGATTTAAGCCCGGAAGATAAGGCGGGTGCGACCCATTTAGGGAGCATAGAGTTTAATTCCTCCACCCTTTATCGCTACGCTACAGTGGCGGTTCACCAGTTAATTCAGTATCTGGGGGATGACACCATAATGGCGGTAGGCGAATTTGTCCGCGCTTTTGTCTGCTCCATGCCCGCGGGTAAGCAGAACACTTTTGCCAACTGTACTCTTCCAGACGCGCTTTTGCTTACTCTGCGCACTGATCAGCCTATTAATCTGGTGGGTGCTTTTGAAAAACCGGTTCCGGCCCGCGATAAAGGCTACTTTAACGACTCCGCCGGCGCTTTAGCCAGGCATGCTCAGGAAACTTATCACAAATGGCTGGGTAAGCCGGAACTGTCCCTGGTAATAGGTGAACAGTTGTCCCAATTGGGCGAATTGCTGTCGTTGAAGGAATTGCTGGATAAGCTGGCTGCGGCTCTGCAAGCGCGGCTGAGCAACGGGGGCGGATTATGAGCACCTTGTTGCTGCGCTTGGCCGCTCCTCTGCAATCCTGGGGCTTAAGCGCAAAATTGGAGTATCGGCGTAGCACTGAGCGAACCCCTACTAAAAGCGGGGTTGTCGGCCTGCTGGCCGCGGCTTTGGGCAGGCGGCGCGACCAGAGTGTAGATGATTTGCAGGCCCTGCGTTTTGGGGTGCGAGTTGAGCGCGAAGGTGTTTTATTGCGAGATTATCATACCGTCCAACACGGGAAAAAACCCTATATCACTAACCGCTATTATCTGGTTGACGCTTTATTTCTGGCTGGTTTGGAGGGAGATGAAGCCTTTCTGCGCCAGCTTGATGAGGCCTTGCGCTATCCGTTGTTTCCTCTGTTTCTGGGGCGGCGTTCCTGCCCGCCCCAGGGCCTGGTGGCTTTGGGCATTCGTAACGGTAAAACGCTGCTGCAGACCCTGAGCCAGGAACCATGGCTGTTGAGCGATTACGCCCGGAAAAAAGAAGATACTCAGGTGCGCCTGCGCATTGTCAGTGACAGCGATGGGAGCGAAAGCGAAAGCTATTTGCAGCGTGATGTGCCGGTTTCTTTTGACCAGGCGCATCGTCAATTCGGCTTTCGCCGGGTAACTGAACATGCTCCGCTGCTTATCGACAATCCGGACAGCCTGCGCATAACTGAGGAAAAGTCCACTGAACATGACCCTATGTCGGAATTACCACAGGAGGAGGGTTAAGCTATGTATTTATCCCGAATTGCCCTGAATGTGAATGACAAACACAGGGAAATTATGCGAGCCCTGGCCTGGCCTCAGCTTCTGCACGCGGCGGTGGAACAGAGCTGTCCGGGAGGCGGACAGCGCAATCTTTGGCGGATTGACTGGCTGGGCGAAAACTGCTATCTGCTGCTGCTCAGCCGTGCACGGCCTGATTTTACTTCTATTATAGAAAAGCTCGGCTATCCCCAGGGAAGAGGGGAAATTAAAGACTATAGTCCTTTGCTTGATCGCTTGCAGAGAGGGCAGGTTTGGCGTTTCCGCCTGCGCGCCAACCCGGTGCGTTACAGCTCCAGTGAAAAGGAGAAAACTTCAGACCGGGGCAAAATTTTTGCTCTTTCGGGGGTCGCGCAGCAAAAACAATGGCTTGCAGAGCGGGCGGAAAAAAGCGGCTTTTTGCTGGCGCCGGACGCCTTTGACATTGTGCATACGGAATGGAAAAATTTTCGCAAAACTCCGACCGGAAAACACGAAGTCAAATTGCGCACCGTCACTTTTGAGGGAGTCCTGACCATATCTGACCTGGAAGTTTTTAAAAATTCGCTGCTATCGGGCATCGGAAGAGCTAAGGCCTATGGGTGCGGACTTATGACCATAGCCAGAGCCGGCGGCGATGACGGCCAATAATATTTCGGGAATAGACAAGCCGGCGCTGCAGGCTTTGCCCACGGCGCGGGATCGTTTATCCTTTCTCTATCTGGAACACTGTATGCTTAACCGGCAGGACGGAGCTATTACCGTGACCGACGCGCGCGGCACTGTGCATGTTCCCGCCGCCGCCCTCAGCGTGCTGCTGCTGGGGCCGGGCACTAATATCTCTCATCGGGCTATGGAGCTGGTAAGTGATTCCGGCAGCAGCGTTATCTGGGTGGGAGAGCAGGGGGTGCGCTATTATGCTCACGGGCGTTCGCTGACCCATTCAGCCCGTCTGCAGATCAGGCAGGCGGAATTGGTGTCTAATGTCAGAAGCAGAATCGCCGTTGCCCGGCAAATGTATCAGCTGCGTTTTCCCGGCGAAGATGTTTCCGCTCTGACCATGCAACAGCTGCGCGGGCGCGAAGGCGCGCGTATTCGCTCCGCCTATCGCCGGGCTTCGCAGGAAACCGGAGTTGACTGGAATGGCAGAGAGTATACTCCCGGCAGCTTTGATGACAGTGATGATATCAACAAGGCGCTTTCCGCGGCCCATGCCTGCCTGTACGGAGTTGTACACAGTGTTATTGTGGCTTTGGGCTGCTCTCCCGCTTTGGGCTTTGTGCATACCGGGCATGAGCTTTCTTTTGTATATGACATAGCGGATCTCTACAAAGCGGAACTCACTATTCCCATTGCCTTTGCGGTGACTGCCGTTCAGCCGGCTGATATGGGTTCAGCGATTCGGCACAGCGTGCGCGATCACCTGGCTGACGGCCGTATCCTGGAACAGACGGTAAAAGATATTCGCTGGCTGCTTCTGGGGCAGGAATTGGCGCTCCAGGAGCCTGAGACTGATGTCCTCCATCTTTGGGATGAAAAAGAGGGCTTAGTGGCCCACGCGGTTTCTTATGGGAAAGATCTGGAGCAATTAGAAAATGAATTGGAAGAAGGCTACGGAACAATTGTGGATGACCCGGAATGATAGTGATTGTGCTGACCGATTGTCCCCCGGCTCTGCGCGGTGATTTAAGCCGATGGCTGCAGGAGATCAATACCGGCGTTTATGTGGGGCAAGTGAGCGCCAGAGTGAGGGAAGAGCTTTGGAAGCGGGTGCGGGAAAACAGCAAGTCGGGCAGGGCGGCCATGGTCTTTAGCGCCAATAACGAGCAAGGCATGGATTTTCGTGTCCATAATACCCAGTGGGAGCCAATTGATTTTGACGGGCTTAAATTGATCCTGCGCCCCAGCCAGGCGCGTATACAAAATTTGAGCCGCCTGCGTATGGGGTTCAGTAATGCCGCCAAAATGCGCCAGGCCAGGCGGATGGCAGGGCGAAAGCGGGAAAGGCCGCCTCTGCTGCCAGACGCCTATGTGGTTATAGATGTGGAGACAACCGGCCTATCGGCAGCCAAAGATGAAATTATTGAAATCGGCGCGCTCAAGGTTCAAGAGGGCCGGATTGCGGAGGAGTTTCACGCTCTGATAAAAATTAAAGAGAGTATTCCTCCGTTCATAGAATCCCTTACCGGAATTTCCAACCATATTGTGCAAAGCCGGGGCAGAGAACTAACCGCGGTTATGCCGGAATTTCTTGCCTTTATCGGCCGGCTGCCTCTGCTTTCCCACAATGTGGATTTTGATTGCGATTTTTTGCGTATGGCCTGCGAAGAGTGTCAGCTGCCTTCATTTTTTAATCAACATGTCGATACCCTGCTGCTGGCTAAAAAATTACTGCCTGATGTAGAAAATCATAAACTCGCCACTCTGCTGGAGTATTTCGGAATTGCGGCTGCCCCGCCGCACCGGGGCATAAATGATTGCATGAATACCAAACAGCTCTATGAAAAACTCATTGAATTGTGGCATGCGGAAAAATCAAGTTAGGTGTTTTTACAGGTATTTTTTAGTGTGTTCCCCGCATACGCAGGGATGATCCCATACACCCAAGACAGTGCCTAGCATACATGTTGTGTTCCCCGCATACGCAGGGATGATCCCCCACTACGGGCTTAAGATGGAGCGGCAAGCTCGTGTTCCCCGCATACGCAGGGATGATCCTGTACTCTCCCAGGCCGCGAGAGTTAGCCACTGGTGTTCCCCGCATACGCAGGGATGATCCCTCGCCCGTATGCGGCCTACGGTATACGGAGACGTGTTCCCCGCATACGCAGGGATGATCCCATTAACCGCAGGATTCGCCCTTATGATCTGCGGTGTTCCCCGCATACGCAGGGATGATCCCCACAAATGGTTTTTCCTTCTCGTCTAAAGGACGTGTTCCCCGCATACGCAGGGATGATCCGAGTAGAATTAACTTATTCATACTGTTAAACCCGTGTTCCCCGCATACGCAGGGATGATCCTAGTCAATTTTTATCTTTGTTACGTTATGTCCTGTGTTCCCCGCATACGCAGGGATGATCCCTGCCGGCGGGACAGGAATCAACCATTTGGAGAGTGTTCCCCGCATACGCAGGGATGATCCGCCTATATCCATCAAGCTGGATGGAGACTTAACGTGTTCCCCGCATACGCAGGGATGATCCTGGCCGTCTCAACGCTCATTCTTTTCTTTTTAAGTGTTCCCCGCATACGCAGGGATGATCCCAGCAGGCCGCGCATGAACGGATGTCCGAGTATGTGTTCCCCGCATACGCAGGGATGATCCCTTGATACAGGAGACCACGCAGAACATAGTTCGGTGTTCCCCGCATACGCAGGGATGATCCCCTCCTGGAGGCTCCAGCGAAGCCGAAAAAGGAGTGTTCCCCGCATACGCAGGGATGATCCTCTCCCGCCCGGTATGCGGCGGCGGCTGTTCCGGTGTTCCCCGCATACGCAGGGATGATCCTTTAGTATGTCAATAGGCATTACCTCCTTTTCCGTGTTCCCCGCATACGCAGGGATGATCCTACGGCCGCCAGTGGCAACGAAGACGGGGAAAGGTGTTCCCCGCATACGCAGGGATGATCCTAGCAACATTAATACCATCAACTTTTCTAATAGGTGTTCCCCGCATACGCAGGGATGATCCTCGCAGTAATCCCGGTTAAGCTCTATGCCCAGCGTGTTCCCCGCATACGCAGGGATGATCCCAACGCATACCGGGGCATAAATAGTTTTTGGCTGTGTTCCCCGCATACGCAGGGATGATCCCAACATGCCAAGCAGCGGCAGCGCGGCTACTCCGGTGTTCCCCGCATACGCAGGGATGATCCCTTTAGTAAAATTCGCAGGTTACAGTCCTGAAAGTGTTCCCCGCATACGCAGGGATGATCCTTAAATGTTTAGCCATGTTGGCCTTTGACCTTAGTGTTCCCCGCATACGCAGGGATGATCCCTAAATTTATGGATAGGCTTTGCAAACGCGCTGGGTGTTCCCCGCATACGCAGGGATGATCCTTGTTGACAAGCACAAAAGCTCTGCGATCCGTAGTGTTCCCCGCCTACGCAGGGATGATCCTAGTATTCCTATGCACCCAGCGGG
>JAIRYI010000050.1 GCA_031267815.1 Desulfarculales bacterium
CGCCGCCATAAGGGGCATGGCCCAGCTCATGGCCGCCAGCACGGCCAGAGAAGCAAAAAATCTTTTCATCTTCATCGTCTTTTTTCCCTTTCTTATATGGATTAAACAAAAACATAAGCCGCGGCTGTTTACCAGCTTTTTTAAAACCGCCGCCTGACGCACTACTAGCATTATTATTTGGCCAAATGGGCCGGATAAAGTTTTGACGGAGCCGTGAGGCTCCTAATGATGGGAATCGCAGTTAAATTATACTGATATTTTTTTGTTTAACAACAATTTTTCAAAAAAATTTTTTAACCGGACAGGCTGGGCCGTGAGGTGGGAAATATTCGACGGTTTCAACACCCGCAGGGGGGCCTTGGGGTATTTCTCCGGAAAGATTTGTTTTTTCGCCTTTTGTGTTTTTAGGCGGCGTTAGTCAGCAGGGGAAAATTGTTTGGAACAGCGGCTTAGAAACAAAATCAAATTTATTAGGCTGTTTACACGCTAAACATGTGAGGACTTTCTGGCCTGCTTTACATTGATGGGCCTGATTGGTACGCCAAGCGCATTTGTTATTTTGAGGATAGTTTCAAATTGCGGCTTATTGCCGGGCGATAGCGTTTTATAGAGGCTGGCTCTGGTAAGGCCGGTATCTTTGGCCAGTTGAGTCATGCCCCGCGCTTTAGCAACATCAGCAAGCGCCAGCAGAAAAGCATCAATAGAGAAGTCTTCAAGGCAAGCGGCAAGATATTCGGTTATCGCATCTTCACTATCAAGATAACGCGCCGCATCAAATTCACGGACAGTTATTTTTTTCATGGCCGTTCCTCCTTAATTGTCCGCCATATTTCTTTGGCTCTGGCTATATCTTTTTTCTGTGAATCTTTGTCGCCGCCAACCAACAACAAATAGAGACGCAAGCCCTCACGGGAAAGCTCGAAGAATTGGATTACCGTCCATCCTGTTCCCGGCCGGAGTTTCCGGATAGCCCGGAGGCTGGATAAATGGGCTTGGCTTTGACAATGCGCTTTAATTCTTCGGCTTTCTGGTCATGGATAATGAACAGGTCATATGTGTTTTGCAGATTAAGCCAGAACTGGGAACTGGTGCCGAAATACAAGCCCAGCCTTATGGCGGTGTCGGCGGTGAGGCCGCGGCGTTCTTTAACTATTTCGTGTATCCGGGTGGCAGGGACATTGATGGCCATAGCCAGAGCGTTGACCGGCAAATTAAGAGGCCGTAAAAATTCTTCCCGCAAAATTTCCCCGGGATGGATGCGTATGGATTCAGGCATGTTATTCTCCTTGGCAAATTCAGTGATAGTCCGTAATTTCAACTTCATAAGCGTGCCCCTCCTGCCAGATAAAACAAATGCGCCACCGGTCATTAATGCGTACACTGTATTGGCCCTGGCGCTTGCCTTTAAGCGCCTCCAGGCGGTTACCCGGAGGAACCAGCAGATCATTCAAGCCGGTCGCCGCTTCCAGTATGTAAAGCCGGCGCATGGCTATCCGGGCAACAGCGGCGAAGCGGCGGCTGTTGCCAGTATAAAAAAATTCTTGTGTATCCTGGCAACTCCAAGTCTTAATCATAGCCATATTGTATTACTTTTTGCGTATTACGTCAAACGTAAAATAGCGAACCGAGACTTCTGCATAATACTTGAAGGGTCAGATTTTTTATTTTTCATCTTAAAATCTACCCAATTTCGTTAAAAAACAGACTCGAAAAGACTTTTTAAATAACTGGATTAAATGAGGCGGAATATCTAAGGAAGCGCTGATTAAATGGATTTTGCAAAAATGCCTTTTAGCAATTATGCGATTTGCGGTATTGGATTCCGGGACAATTCCAGCAAAACGCGAAACGTGTTTTCAAGGAGCCACGGAATGACGGATGGAAAATCGCGTGAATTTTCACGACCTTCCCGTCATTGCGAGTGGCATGCGTAAGCGTTGATGCAATCCAGAAGCGGACTGAATTATGCAATTAAGCGAATTAATCAGCGCTTCCCCAACCCCAAAATAGCCAAAGGCGAGAGGCCTGATGCATAGTTATAATATGCATCAGGCCGCATAACTACAAATAATCGTTTTGAAAAACCCGCTTGCGCAGCGATTCCTTAGAAATTAAAGGAGAAATGCACGCCGAAAATCCATTCGTCGCCCGCGTCATCGCTGCCTTCGGGAAGAGGATGTACCCATACGCCATTAAAAGTCTCCACTCCCACCCGGTCGCCGTAGTTGTAATAGCCTATTTCCGGCTGAATGGTGAAATTATCGGTGGCCGCGTAAGCCAGGGCCACATAAGCGCCCCAGCGATGATAACTGTCATTGCCGTAATTGGTGGTTAATCCGGGATAGTTGTTGCCCGCCCAGCCGTCATTGCTCAGGTAGGTGAAGCCGCCGCCCAGGCCCAGAACCAGATCTTCTCTCAGTTCAAAATTGAGGTCCAGGCCAATGCCCCACTGAGTGGTGTCCTCAATGTACATTGTGTTGGTAGCGAGGTTCATCACCCCCACCGGCAGAGAACCGGGCTGGTTGCCGTAAACTCCGTTGGGATTCCAGTTGAAATCCGAATCGGTGGTGTTTTCCCCGGTCCAGTCAGTGTCCACGTTGCGGCCATAGTGGGCGTTCAAAACCGCGCTGAAGGGGCCGTAATTGAATTCAATGGGAATCCACAGCAGATAGGAGAGTACAGAATCATCAGAACTGTCAGCGAAATTGGGGCCAAAGAAATCATTGTATTCGGCCTTCTGGTAGGAAATGCCCGCGCCCAGACCAAAAGAGATATTTTCAAAAGTAAAGTCCACCACCGCTTCCAGGCGGGGCAGATAATTCTGGGTGGAACCCCAAGCATCGGAACCTTCAATTAAATTTATAGTGGTTTCGGCTCCGGCCTGACCCAGGCCTATCTGAAAGGCTACATTGTCATTGGCTTCCACTTCCAAAGTAATCCTGGGGTTGCGGGTGGCGCCGATAAAGCCGAATCCGGCCAGGCCGCCTTTGCCGCTCTTGTCATTGCCCAGAGCCTGCAAAGCCCCGCCGTCGCCCAGACGGCCGTCCATCTGGCCTACCAGCAGTTTGCAATTGCCCACATTCCACCAGCCATAGGCATAGCGCAGCTCCACTCCGTTGTCCGCGGGGCCGCCGCTGTTGTCGCCATTGGTAATGCC
>JAIRYI010000065.1 GCA_031267815.1 Desulfarculales bacterium
TCTGGCCGAAGCCAGAGAAAAGGCGCGCATGGATTTTGAAGACAATTATAACGGAGCCTATAAAGAAGGCGAGCGGAAAGGAAAGCTGGAAGGAATACTGGAAGGAAAGCTGGAAGGAAAGCTGGAAGGAAAGCTGGAAGGGATACAGGAAGTTGCCGCCAATGCTTTGCGGGAAAACATACCCGCGGAAACAGTTGCCCGGCTTACTGGCCTGCCGCTGGCGGAAATAAAACAGATTGCCGCCAAGCTTGATTAACCCGGATATTGCATGAGTAAGAGAGAAGAGAGAAGCATTTTTTCGATCTTTCATCAAATTGTTATGATCTGCCTTTCCCTTTTGTCGTCATTTTTGCCCGGCGGCGCGTCTTTCGTCCAGGCCGCCGAGCTACCCAAAACCCATACCAACAGCATCGGCATGGAGTTTGTTCTGATTCCGGCAGGAGAATTCCTGATAGGTTCGGACAAGCTGAAAGACCCGAATACTGGATGCGCGTTTTGTCTTATCCTTAAATTATTTAAAATCCACCTTGCTGCTTGCAAAGCGCATGGGCCTTTGGTATTTGTTGAAGTGAGTTTAATTTTGCTGAAGCGGGCAAGTTTGTTTACAGGAAAGCCGGCGGTTTTATGGAAATTGCATTAGGACGCCATTTGTTGGGGCTTGAAGGGTTCAGCCTTGAACAAATAGAGCTTATTTTGCGTACCACCCGCTTTATGAAGCAGATCAACTCGCGCGCCATCAAAAAAGTGCCCACCCTGCGCGGCCGCACCGTACTCCTTTTTTTTCACGAAAACTCCACCCGCACCCGCACTTCTTTTGAACTGGCGGCCAAGCGCCTGAGCGCGGACACGGTGAGCATATCAGCCTCCGGCAGTTCTCTGGTCAAAGGAGAGACTCTGTTGGATACAGCCATGAATTTGCAGGCCATGGCTCCGGACGCCATTGTCATCCGCCACAGTTCCTCCGGCGCCCCTCACTTTCTGGCCCGGCATCTGGATTGCACGGTCATCAACGGCGGCGACGGCATGCACGAGCATCCCACTCAGGCTCTGCTGGATATTTACACCATCCAGGAACATTTCGGAGGCCTGCAAGGCCTCAAGGTAGCTATAATAGGGGATATAATCCATTCCCGGGTGGCCCGTTCCAATATTCTGGGACTCAATACTATGGGGGCGGAAGTTTATATTTACGGCCCCCCCACCATGATGCCCAACCCGCCGCAAAGCCTGGGGGCGCGGGTAGCGGCCAGCATGGAGGAAGCCTTGCGGGAGGCCCATGTAATAATGATGCTGCGGGTGCAGAAAGAGCGGGATCACGATATGCTCTTTCCCAGTGAGCGGGAATACGCCCGCTGTTTCGGCCTGAACCGCCGGCGCCTGCAACTGGCCCGGCCCGACGCCGTGGTCATGCACCCCGGCCCCACCAACCGCGGTCTGGAGATCAGCCCGGAAGTGGCGGACGGGGTTCAGTCTTTAATTCTGGCCCAGGTCAATAACGGAGTGGCCCTGCGCATGGCCCTGCTTTATTTGCTCATGGGCGACGGGGAGAGCAGGAGAGAATAAAAGTCTATGCCCGTGTATCTGTTCACCGGCCTTGACCTGCTGGCCGCTTCCGGAGCGGAGCGGGGCGGGCTTTTAATTGTGGATGACAAAATCGCCGCTTTGGGCAAAGAGGCCGCGAGCCATCCGGCGGCGCAAAGCGCCGTCACAATAGACGCCCGGGGCCTGACCGCCGCTCCCGGCTTTATTGATTTGCATGTCCACTTGCGCCAGCCCGGCCACGAATATAAAGAGACCATTGCCAGCGGCACCCGGGCCGCCGCCGCCGGCGGCTTTACCGCGGTCTGCCCGATGGCCAACACCCGGCCGGTTAACGATGAGCCTGGGCACACCCGTTTCATTTTGGAGACGGCGGCCCGGCAGGCCAGCGCCAGGGTTTACCCGGTGGCCGCCTTGAGTATGGGACTCAAAGGCAAGGGCTTAAGCGAAATGGCCGCGCTTAAAGAGGCGGGGGCAGTAGCTTTCAGCGACGACGGCCTGCCTTTGGCTGATAACCGTTTGTTCCGCCGGGCTCTGGAATACGCCCGGGGCCTGGATATGCCGGTCATCTGCCACAGTGAGGATCTTTCTCTGTCCGCCGGCGGGGTCATGCATGAAGGGCCGGTGTCCGCCCGCCTGGGTCTGCCCGGTATTCCCGCCGCCGCTGAAACCCTGGGCGTGGCCAGGGATATCATTCTGGCCGAACTCTGTCAGGCCAGGGTGCATATTGCCCATGTCTCCTGCGCCGCATCCTTAAGCCTGATTGCCGCCGCCAAGGAACGGGGGGTGCGGGTCACCTGCGAAACCGCTCCTCATTATCTCCTCCTCTGTGACGAAGACGTGGGTGATTACGATACCTTCCGCAAAATGAATCCTCCCCTGCGCGGGCCTGAGGACCGCCAGGCCCTGCGGGAAGCCCTGGCCGGCGGTTTGATCGACGCCCTAGCCACCGACCATGCCCCTCATTCTCAACTGGAAAAACAAATTGAGTTTGATCAGGCGGCTTTCGGGGTAACCGGCCTGGAAACCGCTTTGGGGGCCATGCTGCAATTGGTGAAGGAAGGGGTGATAACCTTGCCCCGGCTGGCGGAACTCATGAGTTCCGCCCCGGCCCGCATCCTGGGTGTGCCCGGCGGACGGCTGCGGCCGGGAGAAGCGGCTGACGTGGTTATTTTTGACCCATCCCGCCCCTGGCGGGTGAGGGAAGAAGATTTTTATTCGCTGTCCGCCAACAGCCCCTTCATTGGCTTTACTCTGCCCGGACGGGCGCTGTACACTATCTGCGCCGGCCGCCTAACCCACGGCCCGGAAGAAAAATTAACCTGAAATTTAATTCCTTCCGCCGAATATCAGATCCGCCGTGTAGTCGATATTTTCTCTGTCCGGGAGCGTCCCGGAAGTGATTTCCGCGTCCAGGAGCAGCAGTCTGGGGTTTTGGGCCTCATAGCGGCGCCACTTTACCCGGCTGGGGAGGCTTGCCCCGGTATTGGGGTCCCCGGTTTTAATAAAATTGGCCCAGCGGGTGTGCATTTCAGCGGCCAGGCGTTGGGCCTCGGGCGTGTATAAATCACTGTTTTCCAGGTTATTGAAGACCAGAGGCAGTTCCGCGCCGTGGGATGCCCCAATCTCGGTTACCTGATTGTTGAGTGAGACATAGTTGAATTGGTACATGTAAACTTTCCCGCCGGCCTTGGCGGCAAGGTCGGCAAAGCGTTTCATGCCGGCGCTGAACACGCCGTAGGCCACTGCCTGGCAGGCGCGCTGCCAGACAGAGACGGATTCATTTTTCCCGAAGCGTTCAAGAAAGCGCAGGCCTTTATCTCCTCCCAGCATGCGCATTACCAGCATCTTGTATTGGCCTTCATCAACCGCCTTGGGTACGAATATGCTGCCTTCATCGTGATTAAAACCCAGCAGAAGGTTCACCGCCGGGAAATCGGCGGCCTCCAGAGTCAGAAGCGGCTGGGCGGGTATGACCTTGCCGTCAAAGACCGGGGTCAGAAAAAAGGCCGGATTCATGGTCTGCTCGGGGATAAAAGCGCTGAAACTGGCCAGGACCGAGGCGTCGGCGGTCTGCATTTTGGCAAGCCCCTCGGAGTTGTCAGCCGCCCCGAAAACGTTTGCCAGCATGGCGGAAACCTCTGCCGCCCGGGCCAGATCGCTTCTGGCATAATAGGAGAGCGCGGGCAAAGACAATATTGCTCCGCTTTCCATAATAACCCCCCGAAACAGGCCCTGGGCCAAGGGGCTGAGCATGAGGGCGGAAACGCTGAAGCTGCCCGCCGACTCGCCTCCGACAGTGACTTTAGCGGGATCGCCGCCAAAGGCGGAGATATTGTCCCTGACCCATTGCAGAGCCAGGATCTGATCCATTATCCCCCAGTTGCCCGTGGTATCGTGGCGTTGCCGGGTTTCCTGGGAGGCGAAAAAACCCAGAGCCCCCAGGCGGTAGTTAATGGTGACGGTTACAACGCCCTGGCGCGCGAAACTGCTTCCGTCATAAATTCCCAGCGCTCCGGAGCCGGCGGCGAAACCGCCGCCGTGAATGAACACATAGACCGGAAGCCCGGTATTGTCTCCCCCCGGGGCGGGAGTCCAGACGTTAAGGCTGAGGCAGTCCTCGGACACGGCGCCCGGGCTGAAAGATGAAGGAGCCTGAAAGCATTGTTTGCCGAAACTGGTGCAGTCAAGCTCGCCTTCCCACGGCTTTGCCTCTTGCGGCGGAGCAAAGCGCAGCTCGCCCAGGGGAGGGCGGGCATAGGGAATGCCTCTGTAAATATCAACGCCCTTTTCCCGCAGGCCTTTTATCAGCCCGTCCCGCAGAGTCAGGGTCACTGTTTCCGCGGCCGGGGAAGTTTCCGCCAGCAGGATGAGCGCCAGCGCGCTCAACAGGATCCGTAAGATGAATTTACGCTTGGGCAAATTTTGTTCCTTTCTGCGCGCGAGGCGGCGCGAATAACCTTTTAGATGATTATAGCGCAAAGCACAGGCGTTATAAAATTATTTTTACAGCGCCCTTCGTACTTGTTATCCTTACTGCCGTCACTACAGCGCGCTACAGGGCAAAGACCCACATGGCCGGATAATTGTTCAGCGGTTAACCTGCCCCGGCAGAGCCTGACTGTCAGGTGTAGTAAAGTATTGGCGAAACCGTGTGGCTGATTTGGAGTTGACACGGTAGCAAACAACTCGCCCATCGCTTTTTGTGTCAGCCAAAAAAGTTTCGCTCTCAAAACGGACATCAACTTTATGAAATATCCGGGTTAAGTTTTGGGCCAAGCAAAAAGAAAGCCCCATTATGAGTTCATAATGAGGCTATGGGAGTGGTTCCGCCGCCGCCGGGCGCTGTTGGTTTAGGCAGCGGACAAGCGGCCGAAACATAAGAAAGGCGTAAGAGAAAGGCCGGGTTTTTCCGGGAAGGGGCAGGCTTGCCCGCCGCCCCTTCCCGGCCGCAAACAAAAATTACATTAGAAGAGGAACTGAAAGTGTACGCCGGCCAGCACTTCATGGCCGGCGTCGTCATCAATGCCGGCCAGATTGACGCCGACCCGGGAGCCATAGTCAAAATAGGCCAGTTCCGGGGAAATAGTGAAGTTGGCGCTCACTTTATAGGGGAAGCTTATAAAAGCGCCCCAGCGGGTATAGCTGTCGTTGCTGTCCACGCCCGCCAGCTCCCAGGCGTCGTTGCTGATGTTGGCCAGGCCGCCGCCCACCTTCACTCCCAGAGTATCGGTGAAGTTATAGGCCAGGCCCAGGCCCAGGCCCCAGTATTTGGTGTCTTCCACCTGATTGCCGCTGAGTACCGGCAATACCCCCGGCTGGCCGCCATAGAAGCGGCCCCCGCCCCCTGGGGGAGTGGCCCAGGAAGTGCCGTTTTCCCCGTTCCAGTCGGTATCTGTGTTCTGGCCGTAGAAAGCGTTGAACACCAGGCTGAAGGGGCCGTTCTGGTATTTGAGGGGCAAAATGAAAATATAAGAGAGGGTGTTGTCATCCACCGCGCTGAAAGCATCGCCCAGAGTGGCTTTCTGGTAGGAAATCCCGGCGCTGGGGGCAATGAGGAAATTGTCGAAATTGAAATCCAGCACCAGTTCCAGGCGGGGCAGATAGGAATCGGTGGAGGATACGCCGGTGACCGGCCCTGGATACATGCCGAAACTGCTGACTTCCGCTCCCGCCTGACCCAGGGCCAGTTCAAAGGAGAAGTTGTCGTTAACGTCCATCTGCAGAGCCACTTTGGGGTTACGGGTGCCGCCGATGAAGCCGAAGCCTTTGAGGTCGCTTTTACCGCTTTTGCCGTTGCCCAAATTGTTGCCGGGCAGAATGCGATCCCCCAGACGGCCAGGGAACTGGCCCACCAGCAGACGGCAGGAAGCCACCTTCCACCATCCGTAGGCAATGCGTAAGCTCACCGGATTATCGGCGGCGTTGCCTGCGTTGTCGCGGTTGGTAAATCCGCCTAGGCCCAGTTCAATGTGAGCCCCGGTGTTTTTGTCAGCAGAGCTGAAGGTAGCCCGTAAGTAGCTGTCCGTGTTCACAGTGGCGAAGAAGTTGGCAATGGAGCTGTCGCTGTTGTTGCCAAAGCGATTGTGTTCACCTAAAAACTGCCAGCCCATATCCGATCTGATCCGTCCGCCCACGGTCACCCCGTAGCCGGGGGCGTCCGCGGCCGGGACAGGGGTTGTACCTGCCAGAGCCAGGATGGCCATCAAAAATGCCGCTAAAAATTTTCTCATAATCTTTCCTTTCTTAAAATCTAAAAATTTCTTAACCTTATAGAAAATCAGCCTCATCGGCAGAGGGAAGACAGCCCTTGCCCCGGCCTTTACCTGTCCAGCTTCAAGCGCAAGCCCAAGCAATCCGGCGCATCCTTTCCGCCTGCTTGGAAACCTACCTCTTCCCTGTTACGCTTAAGTTACAAATAAAATACATTCAGGTTAAATTTAACCCAAGCCGGGGCCGGCTGGGGGGAAACCCATGAAACGGGCGGCGCGCAAGCCGTCTCTGCGGGGTAATACGGGGGAGAAGGGGGGAAAGGGCGAATAATTGTTCGCCCCGTTATACTGAAAAACAGACGGAAGATATAATAAAGAGCCCAAGCCGCAACTTGCTGAAGCAAGTTGCGGCTTGGGCTTGGTATGTCTCTTCCGGACGGCTGGGCGCGCTCAGGCGTTTAGAGCGGCCACTATTTCCGACAGTTTTTCCTCAGCTAAAGCGGTGGGGACCTGGCAGGTGCCCACCGCGCTGTGCCCGCCGCCGCCGTATTTCAGCATCAAAGCGGCCACATCCGTTTTATTGCTCCGGTCCAAAATGCTTTTACCCACGGTAATGGCCACATTCTGGCGGTTGAGCCCCCACAGCACGTGAGCGCTGACATTGCATTGGGGAAACAGAGCATAAACCAAAAAGCGGTTGCCCACATAAATGGGATCCTGATTGCGCAGATCAATTACCGCGCATTTTCCCCGCAGAGTGGTGCGTTCCTGCATCATCTTGACGAACAGGGTATTTTGTTCCCAATATAAGGCTACTCTTTCCGCCACATCGGGCAGGCGCAGAATTTCCTCCACCGCCAGGGGCTGGCGGCAATACTCGATCAGATCTTCCATCAAAGTGTAATTGCTGACCTTGAATTCCCGGAAACGGCCCAGCCCGGTACGCGGATCCATGATAAATCCCAGTAAAGTCCAGCCGCCGGGATTTAATATTTCCTCTTTGCTCAAATTGGCGCTGTCCAGTTTGTCCACCGCCTCCATCATGTCCACAAAGGCCGGGCCAAAAGTCTTTTCTCCGCCATAGTAATCCCAGATCACCCGGGCCGCGCTGGGGGCTTCTTTCCAGGAACCCCTGAAATTATCGGGAAAACCGCGCATGCTCTCGCTGCTGTGGTGGTCAAACCACATGCCGCAGCCCGCCACAAAAGGCACGTTGGCCAATACGTCGCTGCTGTCCACTGGTATTATTCCGTCCTGTAAATCTTTAGGATGGGTAAACTTCCAGCTGTCAATAACTCCAACCTGTTTGAGCAGCACCGCGCAAGCCAGACCATCAAAGTCGGATCTTGTTAACAGACGCATAACACCTCCTTGAATTTATACAGTCAATCTTGTCATTCATAATAAAAATACATTTTACCGGCGGTAATTTCCAGAAGTCATTTCATAAATGACTTCTCGGCGGGAACGAGCCCAAAACTTCAGATTTTGGGCGATTTGAAAAATACCGCCGCCAAGGGGGGCAAAGTTATTTCCAAATGGTTGGGATGACCGTGGCAGGAGGCGTACAAGCTTTCCCTCCCGCCCTGATTGCCCATGCCGCTGCCCCAGTATTCCCTGGCGTCGCTGTTGATAATTTCCCGCCAATAGCCGGCATGGGGTACCCCTACCCAGTAATTGTAGCGGGGAACCGGAGTAAAATTGAAAACGGCCACTATTTCATCGCCGGCGGCCGGGCCTTTGCGCATCATAAGCAAAGTGCTGGCCTGATAGTCGTTGCAGTCAATCCACTCAAAGCTCTCAAAGCCGCATTCCTGCCAGTAGAGCGCGCGCTCGCTCCGGTAAAGACGGTTGAGATCCGCCGTCAGTTTCCGCACTCCGGCATGATTGGGATAATCCAGGACATGCCAGTCCAGACTCAGTTCATGGTTCCATTCCCGCCACTGCCCCAGTTCGCCGCCCATAAAGAGGAGTTTTTTACCGGGCTGGGCAAACATGTAACATAATAACAGGCGCAGATTGGCGAATTTCTGCCAGTCATCGCCCGGCATCTTGTTGACCAGAGAGCCTTTGCCATGCACCACTTCGTCATGGCTTAAGGGCAGAATGAAATTTTCGCTGAAAGCGTAAAGCATGCGGAAAGTTATCTGATTATGGTGGTATTGGCGGAAAATGGAGTTTTTTTGCATATAGCTCAAAGTGTCGTGCATCCAGCCCATATCCCATTTATAACCAAATCCCAGGCCGCCCAGATAGGTGGGGCGGCTGACCATGGCCCAGTCGGTGGATTCTTCAGCGGCGGTGTGGACGCCGGGAAAAGAGCGGTATATCTCACTGTTGAATTCGCGCAGAAACCCCACCGCCTGCAGGTTTTCCCGTCCTCCGTATATATTGGGAATCCATTCCCCTTCTTTGCGGGAATAGTCCAGGTAGAGCATGGACGCCACCGCGTCCACCCGCAGGCCGTCGGCGTGCATTATCTCCAGCCAGAAGCAGGCGCTACTCATCAGAAAAGAACGCACTTCATTGCGGCCGTAATTGAAGATGTCGCTCTGCCAGTCAGGGTGAAAACCCTGCCGGGGGTCAGCGTGTTCAAACAGGTGGGTGCCGTCGAAATAGGCCAGGCCGTAATCATCGCTGGGAAAATGGGAGGGGACCCAGTCCAGGATAACCCCCAGGCCGGCCTGGTGCAAACTGTCCACCAGGAACATAAAATCCTGCGGTGTGCCATAGCGGCTGCTGGGAGCGAAATAACCGGTGGTCTGATAGCCCCAGGAGCCGTAAAAGGGATGCTCCATTATCGGCAGAAACTCGACATGGGTAAAAGCCATATCGGTCAGATAAGCGCACAGCAGAGGAGCTATTTCCCGGTAAGAGAGGAAGCGGTCCGGATGTTCCGGGTCGCGGCGCCAGGAACCGATATGCATTTCATAAATGCTCATAGGCTCATGGAACAGATCATTCTCCTGACGTTTTTTGAGCCAGGCCTGATCCTGCCACCGGTAATCCGCGTCCCAGACCTTGGAGGCGGTAAAAGGAGGGGTTTCAGCATGGATGGCGAACGGATCGGCCTTATCCACTTTATAGCCCAAGGATTTGGCGTGGATGCGGAATTTGTAGCTTTGCCCTTTGCTCACTCCGCCCACAAAGCCATGCCATATGCCGGAACTGTGCAAGGGGAGCAATAACAGATCTTCCTGCCGCCACTCATTGAAATCACCCATCACATATACCCGGTCGGCATTGGGAGCCCAGACCGCGAAATAAGCGCCCGCCCGGCCCTCATGCTCCATGAGATGACAGCCCAGCTTGTCATAAAGACGGTAATGAGTGCCCTCATTGAATAAATAAATATCATCATGGCTGATGAAATTCACATTATGCCTCACCTGCGTTGATCTGTCCGGAGAATTCATAAAGCGAAAATTCCTTTCTGGGAGCCGGCCGGCCGGTTAACAGACGCCGCCCTGCCGCCCCTTAAAACGCCGTCAGGGTGAATTTTGCCGGCGGGAATATGCGAGGGCCGGGTTTTCACAGGTTATCCTCACTGTTAAAATCCGGTATCATTTCCTGGCCGGCGGCGGACGGATCCTGGATAAAGCCGTTATAAATCCCCAAATCTTCCGCGGCTTTAAGCGCCGCGGCGTATTCTTCCCGCTTTAAAGGCCGGTCCAGCCCCGGCGTCAGGGCAACCTTATACAAAGGAGTATACTGGGCCATCAGGCTGATGTATATCCCTTTTCCGCAAATACGGACAATATCCCGCAAGGCCCTGGGCGTGTCGGACATGCCGTCAGGCAACACCAGGTGGCGCACCATGAGCCCGCGCCGGGCAATGCCCTGTTCATCCATCTGCAAATGCCCCACCTGGGCCAGCATTTCCCCGATAGCCGCCCGGGCCGCCTGGGGATAGTCGGCGGCGCCGGATAATTTCCCGGCTTTGAGCGGATCAGAATATTTATAGTCGGGAAGGTAGATATCGATAAATCCGGCCAAAGCCCGCAAAGTATCTATTTTTTCATACCCTGAAGTATTGTAGACTGTTGGCAGGGACAGCCCTCCCTCCCTGGCTATGGTCAGGGCTTGCCCAATAACCGCCGTATAAGGAGTGGGAGAGACCAGATTGATATTGTGAGCGCCTTTGCCCTCCAGGTCCAGGAATAACTCCGCCAGGCCCCGGGCGTCCATTTGCCGGGAACCCTCATGGCCGCGGCTGATCCGGTGATTCTGGCAATAGCAGCAGTTAAGAGTGCAGCCGCTGAAAAAAACTGCTCCCGAACCCCGGCGCCCCGATATGGGCGGTTCCTCGCCGAAATGCAGCTGGCTTACATTGACCGAAGCGAGAATCCCGGCCCCGCAATACCCCAGGTCGCCGTCAAGGCGGCTGACCGCGCAGCCGCGGGGACACAGACGGCAGGAGGCGGGCGCGTCATTCAGGCTTAGGCGCGCGCCGCCGGAAGGCAGAGGATCATGCAATTCCATTCCTAACATTGGACATCCATGCTGATGACAAATTCTTCATCAATGGCCCCGTCGGCGACGTCCCACAGCAGGAGCAGGGAGGAACCCTGATAATTTTTTTCCAGCCCCCCTTCCGACTGGTTCACCGTTTCCACGGGCCAGCACCACAGGCGGGCGGGCCGGTTCAAACTGAAATTCACTCTGAAGTTGTCATCCAGATTGACCAGGCTTAATTTTTCCACCGCCTCCCCGGCGACATATATTTCCGCCAGGCTGACCGGTTTTTCGTTTACTTCCAAATACTTGTTTTTATCCTGGCTGGACAGCAGGGTAAAGTTAAGCTCCGAGGCCCAGAAAAAAGCGGGAGCGTGGCTGCCGGACCTGTTCAGGCGGTAGGAACAGACAAGCCTGCCGTTCGCCTCCAGAGTGAAATGCTTGGCGGCCACCAGATCCCAGGGGCCGCCCGGCGCCCAGATATGGCCTTTTCTTTCCATCTGGCAGTCCGCTTTGCCATCCTTCAGCCCGCTGTTGATCAGATCATAAGGCTGATCCACAAAATCTCCCCATTCAGTATAGTTGGGTTTGCGGAAATCATCCACCGTGAGATAAGTGGGCAGGATATGATCCTGGAATACCGCCCGATCATACCAGTCATAGAGCAGATAGCGCTCCAGCCCGTCTTCTTTGACCATGATTCTGTCGTGAGGAGAAAAAACTTCATCCTGATCATTTTTAGCGCCGGGCAGCACGGCGGTGGCTTCGCCCCGCTTTATTTCTTCAAACACCCGGTGATAGGCCTCGGGCCGGCGGGTCAGGGTATTGGCCAGGTTAAATCTCGGCGGGCGCAGGTTGAGCATGCTGACAGAGCCGCCGTAGCCCGGATGAATCAGGCAGTCCACAATATGACTGGCCAAACTTACTTCCTGGCGTCCGTCCAGATCAACATCTTCCCGCACGCACATCACAAAGTCATCGCGGGGAAAACGTTTTTTGTCCAAAATGCTCTGGGCGGCAATGAGATTGGCGTGGACCGCGTTTCTGATATGGCTTAAGTACAGCCCCCCGAACAGGCCGTGCCAATAAGAGCAGTTGCATTGCGCCTGCAGCAGATGGTCATAGGCTTTGGGCGGAGCCGGCTCACTGAATTTGGAACTCAATTGCAGCATTTTCTTGTGCATCAGATTGGATTCCCGGTATTTGACCAGAAAGTTCTCCCATATCCCTCCGCGCAGAAAACGGCGTATTTCCTCAAAACGCCCCTCTTTTTTAAACTCTTTGCTTATGGTTTCCATTTGGGAAGCTATATCAGGGGGCAAAGCCCAGGCCAGCATTTCCTCATATGATGAGGTGGGCAGATAAATGCGGCCGCGGGGGGGATGGGTCGCCATATACTCGCCCGGCGGAGTGGTGGTCAGCCAGCTTTGCTGCTCCAGAACCGCGCCGATAAATCTCTTGAGCCAGCCCCTTTTGATCACCAGGTCATTGGTTTGGGGCCACAGGCCGAATTTTTCGCCGTCATCGCCGTAGGTGGCGCAGGTGGAGCCGTGCTGCTCATAGGCCTGACGCAGAAAAGCCAGAGTTTCCTGCGGCTCCTTGAAAGGGATGGTGTAACGAAGGCGTTGATGAGTAGGGAATAAAGCCAGGGTATGGCCCTCCCTTTCCGTCAGGCGGTAACCGAACATATCGTCTTTTTTAAGCCCGCTGTAGTAGAAGTGGGTATCATCAACAATGGTGTAGTCCATGCCGGCTTTGCAAACCAGGCGGGGCAGGCTGGGGTCCCAGATGCGTTCCGCCAGCCAGAACCCTCTGGCCTGAGCTTTGAAATTTTTTTCCAGAAATTTATTCTGCAAGGCCAATTGGGCCAGGGCGTCTTTTTCCGGGATAGCCGCCAGAAGAGGTTCATAAAAAGCCCCGGACAAAAGTTCCACCTGATCCCGTTTGCGCATTTCCTTAATCATCTGCAGCAGCCTGGGATCGTTTTTCTGCAGCCAGTTAAGCAGAGGACCGGAAAAATGCAGGCCCAGGCGGAAGGAAGGATATTCATGGAGGATTTCTATTACCGGCCGGTAACACTGGCTGTTGGCCATGGCGAACACCCAGTCGAAATTGCCCACCGGCTGGTGGCAGTGTAAAACCATCACTAAATGCATTTTATCGGACATGTTGACAAATTCCTTTTTCAGCGGAATATCTCCGGCGCGAAGCCGAGATGTTTTCCCATTTCAATGATATCCTGAGCATAACCGCGCTCCATAATCCCCGTCATAAGATAAAAATTATTCTGCACCCGCCATAAGTCGGCTTCAATGCTGAAAGCCTGGGCCAGAGTCAGCAGACTGTTTAAGCGCTCCAGGTGGCTTTGATAATGCCCGGGTTCGCTGTAGAGATATTTGCTCTCCCGCTCCAGAATGGATTCCAGCATCCGTTTCAGATGTGGGTCATTAATTTTGATCCCCAGAGCTCTGGCCTGCATGGCCAGGCGGTTTAAAATTGAGGGCAGAGGCATGGAGGGAGTAATATTCTGCAGAATATTCATGGCCTGATCCGCAATGATCGCCTCCGCCAGGGAGGAAAAGATATTGGGCAGAGGCAAGTTGATTTCCCTCAGCATGTGCATGGCTTCCTGTCCTTCGCTGTAGACCTCGGCAACGGACTGGCGGTAGCGGTTAATGACATTGCCCAACAGAGCCGTGGCCAGATCATGACGGCTCTCAAAGGAAAAATCCACCAGGTTCAGGGGGCGCCAGCCGGCAAGCCCGAGCAATATTTTCTTCAGCTGCTTGATATCAACCCGCTGCAGCGGCGCTGTCAGCTGCTCCCACAGAGACGTCAGATCCTGGCCTCCGCGCCAGGGCCCGACCATGGTAAGAGTGCTTTCATCCGGCACATAAAGCAGGGCCACGCTCATGGTTTTGGAATTCAGGAGATGAATATGGCGTCCTTCAACAGCGCCCAGGGAAAGGAGAATATTGAGGTTGCGGCGCTGCTGCCACCATTTGGTTTTCATAACATAGCAATGAAAACGGCTGGGAGGATTCTGACCGTTTATGCTGACCGGCAGCAGAGCTTCGGCCAGCACCTGAGCCGCGTCCGCCGGCCAGGTCTCCTCCACATAGCGGCGCCAGATATCCCGCCCCGACCCTTGGGTGGGAAAATTTGATTCGGCTTTTTCCAGAGTGCGCAGCAAGCGCTCCAGGCGCTTGCTTTTTTTGTCTATGGAATTGGCCAAATCAATGCAGCGGGCCGCGTAATTCATGTTTTGCACCGCTTCCAGACCGGAAATATCTTCAAAAAACCAGCCGCAGGAAGTGAACATATACATGGCGAAGCGGGCGCAGGACATGAGCTTCATGGCCGTGTCGGCCTGGTTGGGATCCAGGGGACCCGCCTGGTGTCTGGCCAGAAAATCATATATGGCTTCCTCGCCGTTGGGGGCCAGCAGGAAGTTGATATAATCATCGCGGGCCGCCCAGGGGTCTTTTAATAATTCCCTGCCCTTTGTTTCCATCAGTCTGACCACATCGTCGCGCAATTCATCCAAGCCCTGGCGCAGAAAAGAGCGCCAGGCCAGGCTCCAATCTTTGCCCCGCCCGCCGCAGCCGCAGTCAGAACGCCAGCGCTCCACTCCGTGTACACACGACCAGGAAGAGTTGTCAATGATCTGCACTTCCCAGGTGGGCGGGTTGGCGGCCAGATAGCCGGCGTAATTGGTGATTGTCACTTCCGGATCCTGATTCAGCAGGTGCAGGGCATAGGCCAGGGCCATTTCGCCGAACCGGTGGTGATGGCCGTAGGATTCCCCGTCGGTAGCCATATGCACCAATTGGGGATCGCTGGGATGAGGGTCAAAAAGATTCTTGATGCGGGCGGCAAAAGCCTGACCGTCATTGAGTATGCCTTCAAAGGCAATGGACTGGCTTAAGGGGCCGTCGTAAAAGAAAAGAGCCATTTTTCCGCCGCCGGGCAGAACGGCGTAATACGGCCGCCTGGGGTCAATGCGGGAATGGAGAACATCCTGCCAGGGAGCGGTGTGGTGGGGACGCACCGCCGCCGCCTGACGGGGGGCCAGAACAGTAAAAAGTATGCCTTCCCGGGCAAGCAGATCCAGAGTATCCAGATCCACCGCCGTTTCCGCCAGCCACATGCCTTGGGGAGGACGTCCGAAGTGGTGTTCGAAATTTTTGATCCCCCAGCGGATCTGGGTGATTTTGTCATGGCGGCTGGCCAGGGGCATGATGATATGGTTGTAATTCTGGGCTATGGCGTTGCCATAGCCCAGCCGGCGCAGGCTTTTCGCGTCCGCGGCGCGGATCATGTCCACCGTGTCCGGGTCGGCCTCAGCCAGCCAGTCCAGAAGGGTCGGGCCGAAATTAAAAGAAATATATTCGTAATTGTTGATAATTTTAGTTATCCAGGAATTGCTGTCTATAATGCGGGCGGCGGTGTTGGGCGCGTAACATTCCGCGTTTACCCTTTCATTCCAGTCATGGAAGGGCGCCGCGCTTTCCTGCGGTTCAATGTATTCCAGCCAGGGGTTTTCCCGGGGCGGCTGATAAAAATGTCCATGGATGCATACAAATTTTTTTACAGCCATAGGTTGCTTCTCCGCCCTGTGTTTACAATTTCCGCCATTTTTCCTTAAATCACAAATTTAGAATATAATTGAGTCCCATATGGGATTATTATATAGGGAAACACGGGTATTACAAAACACTTTCCGGGACGGGCGGCCCAAATATGAGCAATTATCATGAAGAAACCGTTTATCAAAGGAATTCCCTTCTGGGTTATTCTCTGGATTGGAGCAACCGCCCTCTGGGGTTTAAAAATTATCAACACCGCCCTCCTTTGCCTTTGCCGGAAGCCCTGTCCTGCCCCGCTTCTTTTTGGGAGACGGCTCTGCCTGCCAAAATCAAAAAGCCCTCCCGCCCGCCCCAGGCCGGAGAACTCAGCCGGATTTTGCGGCTCAGCGCCGGCATTACCCGGCCGCGCTGGGAAGACGGCCGTATGCTGGGGGCGCGGGCGCCGGCCAGCGCGGGCGGGCTTTATCCCAGTGAACTCTATGTTCTGACCAGCGGCGTAACGGAAGTGGAGGACGGACTCTACCACTTCACTCCTCTGGGGCCGGCCTGGCAGTATCTGTGGCCCGGCCCTCTGGCCGCTTACGCGGCCCGCTCTCTGGGAGGGCGTCCGGCCCGCCTGACTTTCTTTATAACCAGTTTATTTTGGCGCAGCCTGTGGAAGTATAACAGCCGGGCCTACCGCTACTGCCTGCTGGACGCCGGGCATATGCTGGCCAATCTGGAACTGGCCCTGGCCGGTTTTGGCTTCCCGGTCCGGAGCAATATTAATTTTGCCGACAATTCCGTTTCCGTGCTGCTGGGGCTGGCCAACCTGGACGAAGCGCCTCTGGCCGCGGTGCGGGCGGGCGGGGCGGCGGAGGAAAGCGGCGGGCCGGAATTCAAGCTTCCCCCTCTGGATTTGGAAGCTCTGCCCCTTTCCCGGCGCATTGGCCGCGATTATCTGCTACTGTCCAGTCACCGGGCCGGAGACTTGGAGCAGCCGCTGGCTGAACCGCTCTGGCATGATCCGGAAATAAGCCGGCCGGAAGAGCTGATCAGCCTGCCGGTCCCAACTCCGGCCGGGAATCCCTCTTTACAGGAAATAATAATCCGCCGTCAGTCCCGGCGTGATTTCGGCGCCCCCTCTCCAAGCCTGGCCGGGCTGAGCCTGCTGCTGAAAGCCTGCCTGCCTCAGCCCGCTCCGGTCATGGCGCTTGTGATTGCGGGGACGGGTCTGGAACTTGCCGCCGGCTCCTATTTGTATTTGCCCGGCCGCCATGCCCTGCTGGCCCGGAGCAAAGGGCAGGATTGGCGCCGGATTGTGGCTGACGCCTGTCTGGGACAGGGTTTTATCGCCAAAGCCAAAGTGCAGATCATCCTGTGGGCGGATCTGGATAATCTGGGAAAAAAGGGCGGCCCCCGCTTTTACCGCCACGCCATGCTGGCCGCGGGGAAGGCGGGCCAGCGCTGTTATCTGGCCGCCGCCGCCCTGGGCCTCAATTGCTGCGGGGTGGGAGCTTTTTATGATGACGATCTGGCGGTGATTAACGGCATGCCTCATCGCGCCTCCCCTCTTTACCTGCTGGCCTGCGGCTGACCCGGCAACCTGATTGCGGCCGGTTTGCCGCCTGTCTTTCTCCTGGCCCCGGCTTGGGGGCAGGAGAAAGAAGGTCAGATTAAAAACCGGATAATAGTAGACCGGTCTGTAAAATTATGATATAGTGTATTCCTGATCCGTTGGAAATTATCCGTTTCTTGGCAACCCTTTAAGGACGTAAAAATGAAAAGGCCGTTTATTTCCCGGCGCGTTATATCCCTGGCGGCTTCCATGCTGGCCTCTTTATTGGTGGGCATTGCCTATTCCTGGAGTGTGTATGTAAACCCGCTTGCCCTGCAGTATGGCTGGAGCGAGGCCCAGATTTCCCTGGCCTACACCGTTAATGTGACGGCCATGGCGCTGGCCCCGGTTCTCTGCGCTCCTTTACGGGCCCGCCTCAGCATCAGCGCCTACACTTTGGCCGGAGCGGCGGTCTATGGCGGAGGCATTGTGCTGAGCGGATTTATTTCCGGTTCAATATATGAATTATATTTATATTTTGGCGTAATGACAGGCTCGGGCATAGGGATAGTCTATTTAAGCCTGGCCTCCTATGTGGTGCGCCTGTTTCCCGAACGCAAAGGTCTGGCGGCCGGCCTGTACACCGCCTGTTATGGCTGCGGGGCTTTGTTCTGGGCTCCTTTGGCTTCTCATTTTATCGCCGCGCACGGTATCAGCTGGGCTTTCCGCTGCCTGGGCATATTTTTCTTCCTGGCTCTGCTCCTGGTCACCCGCTTTCTTCATGAGATTCCGGCGGAGGAAACAGAAGTTAACCGGGCCGGTCAGGCTCCGGTGAAATCCGGCCAGCGGGAATATTCGCCCCGGGATCTGGTCCTTTCCCCAACTTATTATGTTATTATAGTCATTTACGCGTGCGGGCTGAGCAGCGGCATGATGCTTATGTCGCTGGGATCGCCTATTATCCAGGGTTCGCTGGGCTATTCTCCGGAAAGCGCGGCCGTGCTTGTGGGCCTGTTTGCCCCGGCTCAGACCCTGGGCCGGCTGCTGTGGGGCTGGATATCCGATTCCTGGGGGCGCTGCAATGTCCTGGCTCTGGTGAGCCTGTTTTCCAGCCTGGGCGCTCTGCTTTTAGCCCTGACGGAGAAAGAAATAATTTTTCTCATCGCTCTGTTTTCCATTCCCCTGTGCTACGGCGCTTATGCCTCCTTGCTCTCGCCTCTGGCGGTGGAGACTTTTGGGGTCAGGCATTTTGCCATGAATTATAACCTGCTCTTTCTCTCCTTCGCTCTGGCCGCCCTGATGGGGCCGCAAGTCGCCGCTTATGTAAAATCATCTTTCGGCGGTTATCAGGGCGCTTTTGCCGGGGTCGCGCTTTTTTCCGCCCTTGCTTTTATTTTCACCCTGATTCTGCGCCGGCGGCGGGCCGGGGCAAGCTGAAAACCGGCATCCTTTCTCTTTAGCGCAAATCCTGGCCGCGCTTCCTTAACACTTAAAGTGAACCCGCTCTAAACCCCACCCGGGCCGCGGCTCTTGACATTAAAGAAGGCCTGTTTATTTTTTCTATAGATTGAGGCCTCAAGACTGATGATGGCCGTAGCAAACCAAAATATAAAAGGAGAGAAGAAGATGTTTTTTAATAGAAGAATGTATCCCAGGATGCACAATCTTTTTCTGGAAACTCCTCATTGGCAGGAAGTAGGCCGCCTGCTGGAAGCGATGACCCAGGAGCAGCCCATGTTTCCCGCCTTGAAGCTGGTTGAGCAAAAAGATCGTTTCGTTCTGGAAGCGCGCCTGCCGGGAGTGGAAAATGAGGATTTGCATGTCAGCGTTCAGGGTAAAACAGTATACCTGGAAGGCGAACGTAAAGCGCCGGAAACAAGCAACAGCCGCTATCACCGCCAGGAACGCGGTTTCGGCTCTTTCCGGCGGGCTTTGACTTTGCCTATGGACATTGACGCAAACGCGGTGCGGGCCAGCCGGGAAGACGGTATTTTACGTCTGGATCTGCCCAAAAATCAGGAAATGATGCCGCGCGCGATCAAAATAAATTAAAGGAGATCAAGCTGATGAGTGAAACTTTACATAAAGCCGGTGAAGTTAGCGGCCTGGCGGAGCAGGTCAGCTCCTTGCCGCTTTTGACTCCGCTGGTGGATATATCGGAAAATGAAAAAGAACTGATTTTGACGGCGGATTTGCCGGGAGTAAAGGAAGAAGACCTTAACCTTAAGCTGGAAAATGATATTCTAACCCTGGAAGGGGTTTTCAACCCTGACGAAAACGAAGGAGATCTGCTTTTGCGGGAGTTTGGCGGCGGCCGCTACTATCGCCAGTTCACCCTGGGCCAGAGCATAGACCGGGCGGCCATTGTGGCCACCCTCAAAGGCGGAGAACTGGTCCTCACCTTGCCCAAAGCCCAAGCCGCCCAACCGCGCCGGATCAGCGTGACCGGCGCTTAAGTTCAAATTAGCGCCCGCTTGATTAAAAAACGTGTTTTCGGACCAAGCGCCAGAAATACTTCGTATTTCTGGCGCGGCATCTTGCCGCCCAATTCCAGTTCCCGATAAAATTATAAAACTTTTTATTCTGCAAATTGCCATGGAAGGCAATTTGCAACAGGTCTCAACTTGACAGAATGCGGGTTGGACTTTACTTTTATTATAAGTCTGTTCTTTACTGGAACGAGGGATTGATTTGCCATCGGAATTGGCCATATTAAGGCAATATATCAGCGATAACCGCATGCGCTACACCCCGGAGCGGGAGGCTATTGTCAACGAGATATTTTCCCGCCACGATCATTTCAACGTGGAGGATCTTTATCAGCGCCTGCGCGGGCATAATCTGCCCATATCCCGGGCCTCGGTCTACCGCACCATTCCCCTCTTGCTGGAAGCCGGGCTGATTAACCAGGTATTCCAGGAAAACGGCCAGACTTATTATGAGCATATTTACGGGCACGAACGCCACTGTCATTTGCGTTGCCTGTCCTGCGGCCGGATCGAGGAATTTATGGAACCGGCCTTGAGCGAGGTAGCCCGGCGTCTGGGCCGGCAGACCGGTTTTTCGGTGGGAGGGATCAATCTGGAGATGACCGGCCTGTGCCCCATCTGCCGGAAAAAAGACGGAAAATAATCCGTCCGCCGGGAAACCGGCAATTGGGCTGCTCAAAATTTGAAACGGCGGAAAGCTTTTGCCTTCCGCCGCTTTCTTGATTATGTTAAAGTTAACGCTTGAGCTGGATAAGTTCCTGCAAAAGCTGGTCGGTGGTCTGGATGGTTTTGCTGTTGGCCTGGAAGGCGCGCTGGAAATTGATCATATTGACCATTTCCGTGGCCAGGTCCACGTTGGATTTTTCCAGCGCCCCGGACTGCACCTTGCCCAGGTTGCCCTGGCCGGGCCGGCCCCATATTTCCGGGCCGCTGGCCAGGGTCACGCTCCACAGATTTTCCCCTTCCCTCTTCAATTTTTCCGGGGTGGAAACATTAAACAGGATCACCGATCCCAGGAGCTTGACCGTGCCGTTGCTGAAATTGCCGGAAATAAGCCCATCCTTGCCGATGTCAATGCTTTCCAGAGTGCCCCGGGGAGCGCCGTCCTGATAAATATAGAAATTATCGCTGCTCCCGGCCGACTGGGTGGTGGGGGAATTGATATTGGGAATATAATCCAGCATGATTTCCTGGGGTTCATGGGAACCGTCTTCCCCCAGCCAGCCAAAGCTCATCATGCGCACCCCTTTGCGGGCCGGCCCGGTTTCATCGGCATTGGTGGAAAAAGGCACTTCCATATCCATGGCAAAACTGCTCTTTTGCATGGTAAAGCCGCCGTTGGCAATGGTGTTGCCCGGATCCACGTTGAGTACCGCGGTGGCCCCCTGGTCCATGCGCTGAAACTGGAAAACGCCTTGGGCGTCCTGGGATATCTGGATATTGGTGGCCGGAGTATAGCCCCCCTCCACATTGGGAGTGCCGATTAAACCGGCGCCGGCGCTTATGTCGATTTTGGCGTTAGAATTAGCGCCGTCAGGAATGGCCTCAATATAGACAGTGTCGCCGTAAGCGGTGAAGGCGTAATTACCGACCAAACCGGGGTCTGCGTTAAGATAGGCGGCCAGAGCCGCGGCGGTAACGGGGCCGGCAGGCAAAGTCACAGGGATGATCGTGCCGGTGCTGGTGGTGAAATTGATGGTGCCGCCCCCGGTGGTCGTGCCGCTGGGCAGGACCAGAGCCCCCCGGGCCTTGGTCAGGGCGCTGCCCGTGCCTCCTCCGGCATTGACCGCGCTGATAAAATCGCTGGAACTGACCCCGGTGGCGCTTAAATCGCCGGGGGCCGGGCCGTTGGTGAAATTAACCCCGGCGGTGGTGTTGCCGGAAGTGGAGAGAACAAGATTGCCGCTGGCGTCAACTTTGCAGAATACCCCGTTATTGGCCGCGGTCAAGTTAATGGCCGCGGCCAGTTGGGCGGCGCTGTTCATGGTAGTAGCGTCATAGGCGTAAGCGACCCCGTTGATGCTGATGATATCGCCCGCGCTCCAATTGGCCAGGTCAATGGTGAGGCTGGTGCGGAAAGTAAGGTTGGCGCCGGAAGCATTATTGACGTCGGTGTTGTAGGTAAAAGTCTCGCCGGCCCGGTTGCTGAGTTCATTGCCCAAGGTGGGCAGGGCTTTGGTGGTTTTGTAGGCGTCGCCGGCCGCGGGCAGGCCGGTGGTATTGCCGGTCAGGTGGCCGTAGTCATCAAAATGCAGATAAAAAGTGCCGGTGTAGCCGGGGGAGAAATTGCTCTGAGTATAGGTGTCGCCCACTTTTTCCATAACCACCGCTTTCCACACCCGGGTGGTGCCGGCAATCTGGGGCCCGGTGTAACTGTCCGGAGTCAGGCGCTGATAGAAAACCACCAGGTCATGGGCCACCCCCAGGGTGTCATAAGTGCGCACCGAACTCATATGGTTGTAGCTGTTGGAATCAGTGGGGTCCACCGGCTGGCTGGGCGCGTGATAGCGCTCGTCCTCGGCGTTCAAGTTTAAAGTCAGATCCACTTCGGTGGTGCGGATGGCGTCCACCTGCTGGGTCAGAAGGCGCAGGTCTTCCGGGAACAGATTGAGATTGCCCCGGATATCCACATTATAGCCCTGCAGGCGCAAGCCCATGGGATTGACTAGATAGCCTTCGGGATCCACAATGAACTGTCCGGCCCGGGTGTAGTAGGAGGCCCCGGTATTCATGTTGAGGGGTTTGCCGTTGACGTCATACTGGGCCTGGCCGGTAAAAGTGCTCATGGTCACAGGATCGCGCACCTTGAAAAAGCCGGAGCCGCTGATAGCCAGGTCGGTTGGCACCTCAGTGCTTTCAAAAGAACCCTGCAGCATCATCTGCTGCACATTCAAAATCCGCGAACCCACTCCCACCTGATCCACCACTGAGCCGCCCACCGTGAGAGAGCGCACCATGATATCGCCGAAATTGGCGCGGCTGGACTTGAACCCCATGGTGCTGACATTGGCGATGTTGTCGGCAACCACGCTTAAAGCCTTGCCGTGGGAATTGAGTCCGGATACTCCGGCGTCCATACTGTTTAACATAATTTGTATTCCTTTCCTTCATGCCCGGGGCTTAAAGCGCCCGCTTTAATCATTTTATTTTAAAGGACCCGATCCGCTCTTTTTAAATCTCATCGCCACTGTCATCGGAAGTTCCGGAAGCGGCGTCCTCCTGGCTATAACCAACGTCCACCACCCTGGCCAGGCGCACATTTATTACCTTGCTGATTTCAACAGCCGCGTCGCCCAAAAGCAGATAGTCTTTGCCATTGGCGCTTTCGTAACCGGTAACGATGCCGGTTACCTGTTGATTTTTAACAGAAATAGAGGATCCATTGGCGTCATAGGCGTAAAGGCTGACTTTATAGGCCCCGTCGGCCAGCAGTTTGCCGTCGTCGCTGAGGCCATCCCAGGTGACTTCATGAGTAATATCCTGGGCTTTAAGACCCAGATCCCGGTTGGCGACCACCTGGCCGTTGGGATCGGTTATGCGCATGTACACATAGGCCGGACTGTCCACGTTAAAGAGAACCGAATTGCTGTAACCGCCGATCAGGGGCATGGTTCCGCCGCTCACCGTCACTTCCCGGCCCAGATAGCTTAAAGCCTGGGTTTTGGCATAGGCTTCTTCCAGGCGGCCGAAACCGGCCAGACTGTCGGCAATTAAAGTCAGTTTCTCCAGGCTGCTGAACTGGGCCAGCTGGGCGGTAAAATCAGTGTTGTCCATGGGATCCAGGGGGTTCTGATTGGTCATCTGAGCCAGAAACATTTTCATGAAAGCGTCCTGGCCCATGCCGGTTTCCGTGCCGGTGTCTTTTATCGTGGTTTCGGTCTCGGTGTATAATACATGGGTATTGTTGCCTAAAGCGTCTACAGCCATTTTTTATTTCTCCTTGAATCTTCAGGCCCGCACGTTCACCCGGCCGTTCATGGCCGCCGCTGAGGGTACGGGGGAATTATTTTCATCAGGATGGGATTGCCGCTCCTGTCTCTGGCGGCGCTGCCGGTCAGGGCTGGCGAAGGTCTGTTCCTGGCGGCGCTGGGCGTCGGGTTGAACGCTGATTTCAATCTGCTGCACTTTGACGCCTTGGGCGGCCAGATGCTGTTTTAAAGCGTCCATGCCCGCCTCCAGGGCTTTTTGGGCGGCCACGCTTTCCGTCACCAGGCTGGCCTTGACCGCTCCGTCCTTAACCGCCAGTTCCATGCTGATTTCACCCAGGCTGGGCGGTTTTAAAGACAGGCGCAGGCTGTCCAGATGGCGGACGGCCATCTGCCCCAGGCTGAAGGCCACCTGCCTCACCACATAAGCGGGCAGGACGCTGCTTCCTCCCCCCGCCTGCACGGCATTGCCTTTGGCCACGCTTTCCACGCCTCCGGCCCCGGCCAGAATCTTTCCCGCCGCCGGGAGCGGCTTGGCCCCGTTTTGATTTTTCTCCTGATTTTTCTCCTGACCGGAAAAATCGCCGTCGCTTGAGCCGGCGGCCCGGCCCGTTTTCAGGGCCGATTGCTCCACCGGGTCAGAGAGCGAAAATCTCTCTGTCCGCAAGCTCTCCTCACTCCCGCCGGAATCAGCCTTGCGGGACGAGCTGGCCTGAATTTCACTCACAGGGGAATTTTCCCCTACCTGATTTTCTATATATTGTTGACTGTTGATCACCTGGGCGCGCAGACGCGCCCCCTCGCCGGCGGCTGTATCCCGGCTTTCCCCTCCGCCGCCTTGGAGCATAATCTCCCGCAGCTGCTGGGCCAGATGCTGATCCTGTTTCCGGGCCGCGTATTCCAGCATGAGAAACACAGACTTGGCGTTCACTCCCGGCGCCGCTTCCTGGCCGCCGCTGAGCAGGGCTTCTATTTCCCCTTTTTCCAGACCCAGTTTGCCCAGCAGGTTCTGCAGGCGGCCCGCCGCCGCCGGGCTCAGTTCGGTTTGATTTTCTCGGGCCTGCGCCAAAAGTCCGCCTATGTCGCGCAGCAGTAATTTATCGCCGTACTTCCCGGCCCCGGCCAGATAATTGTCAATATCAGAGGGGCTGACCCCCAGATCCTGCATTACCTGAATAAACAGGGGCCGGTCGGAAGCTTCCAGAGTGAAAGCGGCCCCCCCCTGGGGCGGGGCATTGATGACAAGCGCGGCCAAGGTATCCAAATTAAGGCGGTTATCCTGTTCCAGACTCAGCTTCAGCATTTCTGAGGCCTCGGCCTGACTGTACCCGCTGTTTAAAAGCAATTCCTCCAGCCGGGCTAAACCGTCAGAACCCAACTCTATCCGGCCCAGCTCTTTTTTCCCCAGCTGGTCAAAAAATTCCACCAATTGACTGACAGAATCAGGTTCGTCCGCCGGGCCGGTTTTCCTGTCCCGCTCCTGGCCGGCCCTGACAGTTTCCTGAGCCGTCCGGGATACAAAGCCCTGTTCTCTGCCGGCGCCGGCCGCAAAGCGGCTTTTAGCGCCGTCATCCCGGCGGATTCGCTCCAGCATCTGGCTGAAATCATCGCGCGAACCGGCCTGAGATATGGCTCCCAGTTTATCCGCCAAGCTGAAATTCTGTTCTTCCATTGCTAAACTGCCTGCTATGGCGGACAAGGCCATTGTGACGCCTCCTTAGAGAGTAAAAATCTTTATGGCCTTAAGGATAGCAAAGGTTGTGCCATTTACTCTGATTAATATAATATGCTTTTTTTATTGATATTTTAAAAAATGAACCCGCTGTTTCTGGCGGGAACAGGTCAAAGCCTGCCCCTTGCGGGCAGGCTGGGGCGGTGAGGAAAGGATTTTTTTTCCGCACCTGCTTACCATGTTCGCCCCCGCCGTCGCCTGGCAAGCCCAAGGCTCACTGGGAGGCTTGCCGGTGGACGAGGCGATACAGCTCAGGGACTGGAGGGGACTGGTTGATCCAGAAAGAAGCCTGACGGGAGAGGGTGAGCGAAATAAGGGAACTGTATGGTGGCTCTGTGTGAGCTACACGCATATATGTGTCAAATTGACCTATCGCGCGCTGGCTCATTCCCCATGTCTCATAAGAAAACCCTAAAAATTTTCAATAAATCTTTTTAACCCGGCCAGCAACGGCGATTTGCTGGAATACGATGTCAAACTAAAGGCGGGCCTGGACGACTGCAACCAGGACAAAGCCAGGTTGAGAGAGTTTTATGCCGGAAAACCGCTAAAAAACGGCAAAACCCCGAAATGCGCATTCGGGGTCCGCTTTGATAACTTGCTGTTATCTTTATTCTTTTAGTGGCTCCCCGGGCCGGACTCGAACCAGCGACAGGGTGGTTAACAGCCACCTGCTCTACCGACTGAGCTACCGAGGAGTAGATTTAGAACACATTACCATGTTTGTAAAAGTTAGTCAAGAGATAAAGGCGGCTTTCCGGCCCAGGGCGAAAGCCAGCAGGCTGAGAACCAGGAGGCTTATGCCCATGAAGAGCAGAGACATCCTGGTGCCCACATTGGCAAGCAGATAAAAAGAGGTGCCCAAAGTTCCCAGGATGCTGCCGCAGGTGGAGACGGCGTACAGAGTGCCGGCTTCCCGGCCCACATGCCGTACTTGTTTGACCAACAGCTGCACCAGATAAGGAGAAACCATGCCCAAAAACAAAGAAGGCAGGGTAAAGAGGACCAGGCAGGCTGAGAGCGGCCCTGCCTGGGGCCCCAGATCCCATTCAAAGATAACATCCAGCAGGGGCCGGTAAAACCAGGGGCTCAAGGTGATGAACAGGGCGGGAATAAAGATGATGAGGCTTAAGCCGTTGAAAGTGTTATGGCGGTCGGCCCAAAGGCCGCCCAGAAAATACCCTCCGGCCAGACCCAGCATGAACACGCTGATCAGGCTGCCCCAGACGTAGATGCTGCTGCCGAAATAGGGGGTGAGCATGCGCGAACCCAAAAGTTCAAACCCCATGATAAAGGCGCCGCAGAAAAAGGAGAGGAAATAGAGAGGGCTTTTGCTGATCATAACCTTATCTTCAGCATGTTTAATGTTTTTCAAGATCGGCTATTGATAGCGCAGCACATCCACCGGGGCGAAGTCGTCGGACAGGATCGGCTCGCCGGTGCGGGGGACCGGGGTAAATTCACTTTTGACAATGCCGGTCAGATCCAGGGTTCCCGAAGGCACGGGCACGGCCTTGGCTTTGCCGGCCAGCTGGCTGCGGCTTATGTTTTTTTCCGGTTTGGTGACGACAAAAATATAGTTGCCGGTATTTTTGGCCTGGAACAGATAGAGCAGTCCGAACACTTCCTGATAAGTATTGATCTGAGCGTTAAAATAACGGTTGATACTGGCGCTCCACACATTGCTGGCCAGCACTCCGCCTGGGTTGAGTTTTTCCCGGGCAAGAGAAAGAAATTCCTGGGTGGTCAGATGAAAGGGTACCGAGGCGTCGTTATAGGCGTCCAGGAAGATAAAATCATAACTGTAAGGGGCGGTGCGCAGAAATACCCGGCCGTCTTTGATTATTTCCCGCATAAGCGCGTCAGGGCGGAACTCGAAATATTCCTTGGCCACTCTGATTACATCCGGGTCTATTTCCACCAGATCCATGACGGCATGGGGGTAGATAAGGCGCATGTAGGCGGGAATGGAGCCAGCCCCCACCCCGATGAAGAGCATGCGCTCTGGCTCTCTTTCCAGAAAGCTCAAGGCCGCCATCGCGGTTTTGGTGTAGGCGAAAGTAAGAATTTCCGGGTGTCCGGGCACTACCGCGCTTTGATCTCCCCGGGCGCGGTTGAAGGCAAGAAAACGCTTGCCTTGATCGTCTTCGCGCACCACGATGTGATGATAAAGGGAATCGGTCTCATAAATTATTTTCGCCGCGGCCGGTTGTGTAGCCATACCTGTACCCAATAAAATAAAAATAACAAGTAAAAATTTTTTCATGCTTCAGTTTCGCAGCGCGCCAATGGGGGCGGGCATGCGCCCGCCTCTGCCGACAAAGTTCGAACCGCTGAAGCGGCTGACCCTCATCACCGGGGCCTTGCCCAGCAGACCGCCGAAATCCACACAGTCGCCCGGCTGACGGCCCGGAGCGGGAATAACCCTCACCCCGGTAGTCTTGTTGTTGACCATGCCAATGGCCAGTTCATCGGCAATTATGCCGGCCAGGGCATGGGCCGGAGTGTCTCCGGGAACCGCGAACATATCCAGGCCCACCGAGCATACCGCGGTCATGGCCTCAAGTTTTTCCAGGCTTAAAGCGCCGCATTCCACCGCCTCGATCATGGCCGTGTCCTCGCTCACCGGGATGAAAGTGCCGGACAGCCCGCCCACATTGCCGCTGGCAAAAGCGCCTCCCCGCTTGACCGCGTCGATGAGCAGAGCCAGGGCGGCGGTGGTGCCGGGCGCGCCTGGCCGCTCCAGGCCCATGCCGTGCAGAATCATGCCTACCGAATCGCCGATGGCGGTGGTGGGCGCCAGGCTGATATCCACCACCCCAAAACTGACTCCCAGGAGAGAGGCCAGCTTCCGCCCCACCATCTCTCCGGCTCTGGTTATTTTAAACACGGTGCGGCGGATGATTTCGCTCAACATGGTCAGATCGCAGTCAGGATATTTATCCACCACCGCCCGCACCACCCCCGGCCCGCTTATGCCCACGTTGAGGCAGGCGTCAGCCTCTCCCGGGCCGTGAAAAGCCCCGGCCATGAAGGGATTGTCTTCCGGGGCGTTGGCAAAGGCCACAAACTTGGCGCAAGCCAGCGCGTCGGGGCTGGCGGCGGCCATTTCCTTGAGCAGGCGCGCCACCTGGTTGACCGCGTCCATATTCATGCCCGCGCTGGTGCTGGCCAGATTGGCAAAAGCGCACAGACGCTGGGTCCGGCTCAAGGCTTCCGGCAAAGATTCCAAAAGGCGTCTGTCCGCCTGAGTGGAAGCCTTGTGCATCAAAGCGCCGAAACCGCCCACAAAGTCCACGTCCGCGGCCAGAGCGGCCCGGTTAATGGCCTGGGCCAGCAAAAGAGGCGCCTGGGGTGAAGGGCAGGGTTCGATCAGCCAGGCGGCGGGGGTGATGGAAATGCGCTTGTTTATTATAGGCACTCCCAACTCGCCGCTCACCGCCTGCGCCTGCCTGACCAGCCTGGTTCCCAGCCTGGTCAGGCGCTCTTCCACCGCGGCGCACATTTTTTCCGCCTCAGGGTGAATGAGATCTTTTAAATTTACTCCCAAAGTCACCGCGCGGATATCAAAGTTGTGGAACAGAATCATTCCCGCGGTTTCGTAAGCCTCTTCCACTCCAATGCTCATATCTTCACACCCTGTGCATGGCCTTGAGTACGGCCTCGCTATGCACCATTACCTTGAGACCCATTTCCCGGCCCAATTCTTCCAGTTCCCGGCGCACCAGGGCGGGAGAAGAGGAACTCTGACTGATATCGGCCAGCAGAGTCATGACGAAAATTCCGTCCATGACCTTTTGCTGCACATCTTCAATATTGATATTATGGGCGAACAAATGGCCGCTGAAGCGGGCGATGATGCCCACCCGGTCTGTGCCCACTACCACCACCACTATTTTTTCCATGGCGCGTTTCCCATTTCTCCTCCCGCCTCTCCCTGCTGGCAGCAATCGTTTAAGCCGCAGCGGGGACACTCGGGTTGGCGGGCCTTACATATTTCCCGGCCGTGACAAATCATCTGATGCGAGAATTCGGTCCAGTCCTTTTCAGGAACCAGAGCCATGAGATCCCGCTCCACTTTCTCCGGGTCGCTCCAGGCGCTCAGCCCCAGACGCCGGCTCACCCGGCCCACATGGGTATCCACGGTTATGCCCGGTATGGCAAAAGCGTTGCCCAACACCACATTGGCGGTCTTGCGCCCCACTCCGGGCAGTTTGATCAATTCCTCCAGCTGATTGGGCACCTGACCGTCATAATCCCGCTCAATCATCCGGGCCGCGCCGATAATGGCCCGGGCCTTGTTTTGGAAAAATCCGGCGGATTTTATTATCTCCATCATTTCTTCCCGGTCAGCGCGGGCAGCGGCTGGGGGATCGGGATAGCGGGCAAACAAAACCGGAGTTATCCGGTTCACCCTTTGGTCGGTGCATTGCGCCGACAGGATAGTGGCGGCCAAGAGCTGCCAGGGGCCGGCAAAGTCAAGACCGCAACCCGCCTGGGGGTACATATTTTTCAGGCCGCGCAAAATCGCCCCGATTTTATTGGGCAAGCCGCGCAGCCTTTATAATTTCCACCGCGGATACCGGGACGTCATCGTGCCCCTGGCGGGAAGCCGTAGCCACCGCCTTGATTTTATTGACCACATTATGCCCTTTGCTCACCTTGCCGAATACCGCGTAACCCCATCCGTCCTGACCGGGGTGATCGAGAAAAGAGTTATTTTTGACATTGATGAAAAACTGGTTGGAGGCGCTGTGAGGATCTTCGCCCCGGGCCATGGCCACGGTGTAGGCCAGATTTTTAAGCCCGTTGCCGGCTTCATTGGCAATAGGGCTGTTGGCGTTTCTAAGACGCATATCTTTATCCATCCCTCCGCCCTGAATCATAAATCCGTTGATTATCCGGTGAAAAACAGTGCCGTCATAAGCGCCGGAATCGACATAGGCCAGAAAATTTTCCACTGTTTGCGGGGCTTTTTCGGGGTAAAGCTCAATAATAATATCCCCCATGCTTGTTTCCAGCTTGACCATTTCTTCAGCTCCTCATTGCTCCGGGCGCCGGCAAAGGCCCACGGTTTATAAATTAACCACAAATTGGTTATGCCCGGTTTTCAGAAACTCGCTCATCTGCCGCGCCACCGCCGCCGCCACATTGACCTGGGATTCACTGGTGTCCGCGCCCAGATGGGGAGTGCAGGCTATGTTCTCCAGGCGCAAAAGAGGGGAAGAAGGACTGAGAGGCTCCTCGGCATAGACGTCCAGGGCCGCGCCCGCTATGATCCCCTTCTCCACCGCTTCCGCCAAGGCCTGTTCATCCACAATGCCCCCGCGGGCGCAGTTGATAAGATAAGCGCTTTTTTTCATCCTGGACAAAGTTTCGGCGTTGAATAAATTGACCGTTTCCTTGCTTCGGGGGGCATGGACGGAGATATAATCCGCCTGAGCCAGAATATCGGCAAACCCGGCCGGCTCCACTCCCCTCTCCCGAATCTGTTCCGCGCTCAGGAAGGGATCCGCGCCTATTACCCGCATTTTAACCCCGCCCGCCAGTTCCGCTAAAATACGGCCGATGTTGCCTATACCCACTATGCCCAGCGTTTTGCCTTTAACTTCTTGTCCTTGCAGGATTTTTTTATCCCAGCGCCCGGCCTTCATGCTGGCGTCGGCTTTACAGAGATGCCGGCTTAAGGCGAAAATATAGGCAAGGGCCAGTTCCGCGGCGGCATTGCTGTTCTGGCCGGGAGTATTCATAACCGCCACTGAGCGGGCGGTGCAGGCGGGAATATCCACATTGTCCAGGCCGGCCCCGGCCCGGCCCACCACCTTGAGTTTATCCGCGTGGCTGAGCAGATCCCGGGTCACTTTGGTGGCGCTGCGGATAACCAGGCCCTCCACTCCGCCCAGAGCCTGGGCCAAATCCTGGGGGCTTATGCTTTTATACACTTCCAGGGCAAACCCTTCTTTTTGGAATATCGCTATGCCGTCGGCGTGGAGCGAATCGGCGATCAGTATTTTCACTTTTAGTCTTCTCCAAATACTTGTTGGGCCGCGGCAACGCCGGAACCCATGTTGAAGTCATACCCCAGGCCGTGCAGAGCCATTTCAATGGCGCTGACCGCCTGCAGAGTGTCGAATTCGGTGATATAACCCATATGGGCCACCCGGAATATCCTGCCCTTGGCCTCGTCCTGGCCTCCGGCGATAAAAATGCCGTATTTGCCGCGCAGCCATTTGACCACCGCTTCCCCGTCGATGCCGGAGGGGCATTCCACCGCGGTGAGCGCCGGAGAGGGGTTTTGCCGGGCATAGGATTTAAGGCCCCATGCCTCCATGGCCGCGCCAAAAGCGCGGGCCCGCAGGGCGGTTTCGGCATAGACCTTATCCATGCCATATTCCCGCAGCATCTCAAAGACGTCGATGAGGCCGAAAAACATGCTCACCGCCGAGGTGAAGGCCCCTTTGTTTTCCCTCTGATTCTTAATTTCCTTATCCCAGGAAAAATAAAATTTGGGCAGGCGGGACTCCTTCATGACCGGCAGGGCGCGGGGGCCTATGCCCACAAAGGCCAAACCGGGAGGCAGCATAAGGGCTTTTTGCGATCCGCCCACCATGACGTCAATTCCCCAGGCGTCCATGGGCAGGCGGGTGGCGGCCAGGCAGCTCACCGCGTCCACCACCAGCAGGGCATTGCTTTTACGGCACACTCGGGCTAACTCCTCCACCGGGTGTTCAACTCCGGTGGAGGTCTCCAGGGCCTGGACATAGACCGCCTTTATGGAGGGATCCTGAGCCAGCAGCGCCGCCGCCTGGGCCGGATCCGCCGCGTAACCCCAGGGGACTTTTATTTCCAGGGGCTGACAGCCATAGGCGCGCAGCAGGCTGCCCCAGCGTTCTCCGAATTTACCGCCGTTTACAAATATGGCTTTGTCGCCGGGAGAGAGCAGGTTGACCACCGCGCTTTCCATGGCGCCGGTGCCGCTGCTGCTGTAAACCAGGACTTCACTTTTAGTTTCGTAGACCATTTTCAGACCGTCGCGCACTTTTTGAAAAATGCCGGCAAAGTCCGGAGCGCGGTGGTGGATCAAAGGCTGAGCCATTGCCAGCAGGACACGCTGAGGCACGGGAGTGGGGCCAGGAGACAATAAGGTGACTTTTTTCATATAGTAACATCCAGTTATGAAATTATGACCAGTAACCGGCCGGAGGCGGTCCGCCCCAGGCGTAAAAAAATTGCAAACCAGTCCATATTAATCGTTTTCGCCGGGTTTGGCAATAGGTTTGTGCGGAAAGGGCGCCGGGCCAAAGGCGGCGTCAAGATTCTCCCTTTTCCATTTTCGCCGCCAGTTCCGCCCCGCATTCCTGACAATAATAGGCATATTTATCGCCCTGGGGCAGGCACAGAAGCAGTTTAAGGCGCACCGGACGGGCCTGGCGGCAAAAAGGACAGTACAGGCTGGCCACGCGAAGCTTGTCAAAAGTGGACTTGGCGGCGGATTCAGCCATTTCCGCCCGCGCCCGCTTTTTCTTTTCCGTCCGTCAGCCAGGCGTTCAGGCGGTCCCAGAAAGCAAAGACCAACTCTCTCTGTTCCTGATTGACCATCGCCAGGCAGGAGCAATGGAGGTTATTTTCCGCCCTCACCAGTAATTCCATCTTTAAAGCCGGGGGGCGCTCCTCCAGAAGCAGAGCCAGACAGTAAGGCCCGCAAGAAGCCAGATGTTCCCGCTGGAGCGGACTCAGCGCCCGCTGAGGCACAGGCCACCAGTAGGCGCCGGGTAAAAGGCCGGGACGGCAGGTTTGGCCCAGAAAAAGGCGCAGGCGCTCCCTCCGGTCAGGCTCAAGTTCATCTAACAGCAGCGAATACATCATAAATTAAGCGCAATCCTTAAGCGGAAGATTCCGGACGGCGCAGGCGGGCGCTCCGGTAGGCGCTCAACGCCCCGGCCAGGAGCAGAACCGCGTAAGCCGCGCCCAGAATCAGAAAAATCTCCAGCCCGCCGGCAGCCAGATATTGCTTTATGAGCAGCCAGCGCCCCGGCGCGGCGGGGGGGACCGCCAGGCCGGCCCGGTACAATTTGACCGCCAGCAGAGGCGCCGCGGTTAAAAACAGGATATTGCCCAGAGCAAAAAAGATTATCCCCCTGATTTTCTGTCCAAGCAGCAACTGGCCCAGACCGGGGAAAACAAGCCCGGCGGCGGCGATGAAGACCGGCTTGCGCCTAACGCCCATAAATATCCAGATATTCGTTTACCCGGCCGAGTTCTTCCTCTGCCAGAGGACGCCATTGCCCGTTAATGAGTACCGGTTCCCGCTCCCGGCGTAAGATCCGCAGCATTTCACGGATGCCCAGGAGAGCGTGGACGGCAATTCCGGTGCGGCGGGTGAACTCGGCGGCCGCGTCCGCGCCTTTTACTCCCGGCCGCGCTTTTCCCTCCCGGTCATAAACCGCCTGGGTCTGTTCCCGGTCCACGGCGGTGACTATGGCTTTTATTTCCAGGGTAAGATCCCGCCGCCTGGCTTCCTCTCCCAGCTTGTCCACGATTTCCAATTTGGTGCGCATGGAGGTGGTCACATCATCCACTATCAGAACTCTGGACCGGTCGGACAGGGCCCCGGTCACAAACAGATTGGCCCCGCCGCTGGCCTCGCCGTGGGTCTTAGCTTCTTTCCGGTCATATTCAAAAGCCACCTCCCAGGAAAAATCCTTATAAAGGGCCAGAGCCAGAGCCTGGGCAATGGCGCTGCCTTTATAGCTGGGCCCGACAAGCACGTCCACCTGTTCCCGGTAAGGGCTTTCCATCAGCCAGCCGGCATAGCACCGGGCCAGTTCCCAGGACAGCCGGCCCGTGCGCAGGCGGCCGAAATTGATGAAATAGGGGGAGGGCCGGCCGTCTTTAAGGGTCAGGCCGGGGGCAAAAAACAAACATCCGCTTTGGGCCAGCAGAAGGGCCAGCCGAATCTGGTAATCGGGCGTCATTTATGGCTTTACCTCATGATTACGAATAACAAGCCTCCTTTTCCGGCCTGGGAACCGGAATTTCAGATCCGGAGGTCTTTGCCGGGAACACTTTTTTATAATTTAACATCCCGAACCGGTATAAGCATGCCCTATTTTAGTCAAGATAAAAGGGCGGCGCCGGTCAGGCGGGAGAAAATCGTAAAATTGGCCCAAGAATAAAGTGGGCAAAAGGCCGCGTCTGAAGCATAATATAAGAAATATATTCTGTTGCTTTGCCCAAACCGGTTTTAATTTTAAGGAGGATTGATCCTGTGCGAAGATTGAAAATTTGCCTGTTCAGCGCCCTATTGGTCCTGCTGGCGGCCTGGCCCTCGGGGGCGGCCAGCGGTAGCGACTATATCCTGCTGGGCAACGAAGCGGCGGACATGGAAAATTATGACCAGGCCCTGGCCTATTACAATCAGGCCATAAATTCTTCCGGCCTGAAGGCGGAAAACCGGGCGATAGCCTACCACAACCGGGGTTGCGTCCACTATGACCTGGGCCGGGAGGACGAAGCCTTTAACGACTTTACCCAGGCTATCGCCCTGGACCCCAAATATGACCCGCCCTATTATCACCGCAGCTTTATTTACGAGCAGAGGGGTGATTATGAGCGGGCTCTGGCTGATATGCAAAAGGCTGTCAGCCTGGATTCCTCTTTCGCGGAATACCATGACCGCCTGGAATGGCTCAATGACCAGCGTCCTTAGATTCCGGCTGGTTTTTCTTCTCCTGTTCTGCCTGGGGGGCCAGCCCGCTCTGGCCCAGGACGATGAGATATTGCCGGCCGGCGGCAACGCCTATGACGAAGCGCTGAGCGCCCTCAGCTCCGGCCTTTCCTTCAAGGAGCGGGGTGATTACAGCGGGGCGATAAGGCGTTTTTCCCATGCCCTCAATTCCGGCTACCTGGACCACGCCAACCGGGCCATTGCCCTGAATAACCGGGGGAACTGCTATGCTGAACAGGAAAAATGGGATGAAGCCCTGGCCGACTACAATCAGTCCCTGCTCCTTGCCCCTGAATTTCTTGAAGCCTATTTTAACCGGGCCGGGCTGTATTACCAGACCGGGCGTTTAAAAGAAGCGGTCGTGGATTACCGGCAGGCCATAGCTCAGAATCCCTCCCTGCCCCAGCCCCATTACCGCCTGGCCTTTGTCTGGGCCAAACTGGGAGACTATGAACAGGCGGTTGCCGCCGGGGAAGAGGCGCTCAACCTGGACCCCGGCAACCAGCGCTACCTCCGCCAACTGGAGCAATGGCGGCGGGAAGGGCAGGCGGTCAAGTAAATTTTTACATCTCCTTGGCCGGGCAAGGCGCGCGCTTGGGCAAACTTGGACAAACGCTGCCGGGAATATCGCTGATATTTAAGGCGCGCAAATTCCGCAAACTCATGGCTGAAAAAGGCCGGCCCCACCCCGCCCCAACCCCAGACTGGCTATTTGCATGTTCCGGACTTTCTCACTCGCTGACCGTACCTTTGAGCAGCACCACGTGCAGCCGCCCGCCGGCCTCAACGGTGAATTTTTCGTCAATCGGACCCACAGGCAGTTTGTCAATATTGGGACTGATAATCAGATTCACCGATTCGCCCAGCTTGGCCCACTGCTCGCGCACGCTGAATTTGGAGGAGTTAAATCCCATGGAGTCTATGTTGAAAGAATCTATGCAGGCCTTGCGCACTAAAATGGTGCGCTCAATTTGATGAGTCTGGCTTTTGCTGATATTGCCGAAATGCACTTCGTTGGGCTGCACCACCACCGGGCCCCGTACTTCCACTACCACATAAACGCTTATTTTGGTTGAGCCGGGCACCACTAAAAATACCGGGCCGGCGAATTCTATGGGGTCAGTGGTTTTTACAGTGAGGGTTAATTTATAGGTTTTACCGTCCGCACTCGGCGTCAGCCTGGCGTCCAGATACTGGGCCATGGGGTTTTCCACTCCGGCCAGGACTAAAGGCTTGCCTTCCGCGTCGCTTACCGTGGCGCTGGCGCTGGTAGGTTCGCCCTGGCAGCCGATAAGCTCAATCCGCCGCCCCACATCCAATTTGATGCGGCTCTGAGTTTCTCCTATCATGACCAGGGTTACCACGGGATTGGAGGGATCGTTGGTTTTGACCACCGCGGTTTTGCGGAAAGCCCCCACAATATTATTGGTGTCCAGAATAAGAGTGACCATACCTCTTTCTCCCGGCGCCACCAACCTGTCATAGTCGGCGGTGGTGCAGCCGCAGGAGGTATTGATGCTCATTATCTCCAAATTGGAACTGCCGGTATTGGTAAAGGGAAACTCCGCGGTGATTTTCACTCCTTCCCGGACATTGGGAAAAGTCAGCTCTTTGGTGTCAAAGTCAACGCGGCTGCCTCTCTGGGCGCCGGCGGCGGGAAGGACGCAAAAAGCAAAAAAGAAAGCGGCAAACATAAGTTGAGCAAACAGTTTCATTATAACTCCTCAATTGCTGACCGCCCTTGGGGCTACCGCCTTCCGGGCCGGCGAAATATCGGCCGGATAAACCGGCCCCACCGTAATCCCCGGCCTCCGGATAACCGGCAGGACAAACCGGGATAAAATTTTCTGTCTCAAACTGCTGTAATATTTAACACCTGCAACTTTTTTTTGTAAAGGGACAAAACACGCCCTCCAGCCTTGATCATAAATTCCGGCTGCCGCCCCGGCGCGATTGCGGCAACTGTTGAGGCTTTAACCACGCTTAAAGCCTCAACCTCCCAATCAAAAATACCATGGCCTTAAGTTTTGATTTGAAAGTGGAATTAAATGACCCGGCCGCCAGGATCGCGATTTTATCCGGCCTGAAATTATGGAGGATCTTGTTCTTTTTTTCTTTCCGCGCCGGTTTTGCTATGAAGCTCAACCTCTCTGTGTTATATTAAATTTATTTGGGAATATTATTTTGCGGCCGTTTTTTAGGGGTCTTATATTTTGCCGGCCAAGGGCTTAAGGAGGATTACTTATGGAAAGTAATGAAATTAAATTAATTGAGGAACTGATCCCGCATAATGAGGAGCTAAAAAAACTTTGGAACGAACACCTGACGCTTAACGGCAAACTGGACGCCATGGCCAATCAGCATTATTTCACCGCCGAGGAACAGTTGGAGCGCAAGCAGATGCAAAAACGCAAATTGGCGGGGCGGGATCGGATATACGAAATTTTAGAATCCCACAGAGCCGCCTGATGCCAGCAACCAGAGTAGACAAATTCCCTTTAGCCAAAAGCGGCTGGCCCTATCTGGCCGGAAATATTATTATGCTGCTCATGGCGATGGCCCTGGAAGTATATTCCCTGGCCTTGATTCTGACTCTGAGTCTTCTGTTCATCATCTGGTTTTTCCGTGATCCGGTCCGGATCAGCGGCCCCCTCCCCCCCCTGGCCTTGCTGGCGCCGGCCGACGGCCGGGTGGTGGCTTTGGAAGAAGTGCTTGTGCCCGGCCTGGGCGCGGTCAAATTGCTCTCCATTTTCATGAATATTTTCGATGTGCATGTCAACCGCCTGCCGGTCAGCGGCGCTATTTCCCATATAGAGCATGTGGCCGGCGGCTTCAACCCGGCGGACCGTCCCTGGGCCAGGATAAAAAATGAACGCATGAATCTGACCCTGACCGTTGCCGATGGGCGCCGGCTGATGATAAGCCAGGTAGCCGGCCTGGTAGCCCAAAATATAGAATGCTGGGTGACCGCTCCCGCTGAGGGCGCGCGCGGCCAGCGTTACGGCATGATAAGATTCGGCTCGCGAGTGGACATATATATGCCCCTCGATACCAGGCTGGCCGTCAGCAGAGGCCAGAAAGTGCGGGCGGGAATAACTGTAATAGGAATAATGAACGATGCTTAATACCCAAAGACGTCTTACCCGTAGCGCCAAGCGCAAAGAACTGGCCCACCGCAGTATTTACATACTGCCCAATATCTTCACCACCGCCTCTATGTTGGGCGGATTTTTCGCCATTGTCATGGCCTTGAAGGGCAATTATATTTATGCCTGCGCGGCTATTCTGGGTTCACTTATCTGTGACGGCCTGGACGGCAAAGTGGCCCGGGCCACTAACACGGTCAGCCGTTTCGGAATTGAATATGACTCGCTGGCAGACCTGGTGGCCTTTGGCGTGGCTCCGGCGGTGTGCATATATTTGTGGGGCCTGATGGATTATGGGCGCATTGGCTGGCTGGGAGCTTTCCTGTTTGTGGCCTGCGGGGCCATGCGTCTGGCCCGTTTTAATGTTCAGGTGGAAAAAGTGGGCACCAGCCATTTTGTAGGCCTGCCCATACCCGCGGCCGCCAGCATGGTCATGGCGGTGATAGCTTTGGCTCATCGCCTGGGATTCGAGGGGCCGGTAAATTTCCTGCCGGTCCTGATTATGGTCTTTGCGCTCAGTTTTCTCATGGTGAGCGGCATTCCCTATATGTCTTTCAAAGAACTGCGTTTAAGCAGGCTGAAATCATTCAACGGCCTGGTTGTCACTTTGATCTTTTTCGGGCTGGCCGCTTTTGAGCCTTATATTGTGGCCTTTGCCCTGATCGGCGGCTATGTGCTGCTGGGCCCCTTGGGGGCCAGAATTTTCCTGCGCGGCAAAGCCAAAAAAATGGCGGAAAGCCAAACTCATGAACTGAAACACAGCGAAGCAAAAGAACTCCCGCCCACAGCCCAGGGAACAGAAAACCGTACCCAGGGCGAATAGCCGGGCGGCAGGCGCAAAATGGAATTATGACTGATTCATCTGGGCGGGGAGTTTAAGCGAAAATGTACGATATATTGTTCCAACCTGTAAAGATAGGCGGCCTTCAACTGAGAAACCGGCTGGTCATGGCGGCCATGGGGACCAATTTCGGCGCGGGCGGCGGATATGTTTCCGATCTCAACATCAATCATTATACGGAAAAAGCCAGAAACGGAATCGGGCTTCTGACCGTGGAGGCAATGTATATTCATCCCAGCGGCATGCACCGGCGTCTGGCCATGGGCCTTCTCAGCGATGATATGCTGCCCGGTTTGAAAAGGCTGACCGCCTCGGTACACCAACAGGGCGCGGCTATCTCCGCCCAGCTTTCCCACCCCGGACGCCTGGTTTCCCATAAGCCCCAAGAATATGAAATCTACGCCCCTTCTCCTGTTGCCCACCGCATATCCGGCGCTGTCCCCAAAGAAATGACCGTTGAGGATATCCAAATGATGGTCAGCGCCTTTGGCGAAAAGGCGGCGCGCGCCCGCCGGGCCGGATTCGACGCTGTGGAAATACACGGCGCCCATGGCTACCTGATCATGCAATTTCTCTCTCCTTTATGGAATAAGCGAACGGACGGATACGGCGGCTCTTTCGCAAACCGCTCCCGCTTTGCCCTGGAAGTGGTGGAGGCGGTGCGCCGGGAGGCGGGGGAAGACTTTCCCCTTGTCTTCCGCCTCAGCGCCGACGAAATGATCGCGGGCGGGCAATCGCTCCACGATAGCCTTGCCCTGGTAAAATTATTGGAAAAATCCGGGGTTGCGGCCTTACATGTATCTGCCGCCAACAATGAAACCCCTTGGGATATGAAAAATGTCATTGGCACCATGTACTCTCCGCCAGGATACTTGGCCGGGTTTGCCGCTGCCGTAAAAAAAGAAGTATCCCTGCCGGTTATCGCGGTAGGGCGTCTGGGCGATCCGGATCTGGCCGCTTCACTCGTGGCCCGGGGTGAAGCTGACCTGATCTGCCTGGGCCGCTCCCTCTATGCCGACCCCGAATGGGCGCTGAAGGTCAAGGAAGGGAGGCCGGATGAAATCCGTTCCTGCATCGCCTGCAATGCCGGCTGCATTGAGCGCCTGCAGAAACAGGAACTTATAACCTGTGTGCAGAATCCGCTTCTGGGGCGCAATATTTATCACATGGAAACCGCGGCCTCTCCCAAAAAAATTCTGGTGATAGGAGCAGGTCTGGCCGGGCTGGAAACGGCTGTCCGCGCCGCTCAACGCGGACATCAGGTTGAAATCTGGGAGCAGAATTCTCGGGCCGGAGGACAGGCCCTGCTGGCGGCGGCGGCGCCCGATAAAGAGATATTTGCCCAATTAGTCTCCTCCCGGCTGAAAATACTGCAAAAATTGGATGTTAAAATCCATTTCAATCAGGAAGCCAGAGCCGCGGACGTGGAACAGGGCGGATTTGAGCAGATAATCCTGGCTGCCGGAGGTCTGCCCATCATACCAGGCGAGGAATGGGTTCGGCATCCTTTGGTAAAAGACGCCTGGGAAGTGCTGGCGCGCAAAGATGAATTCGGCGGGCCGGGCCGGAAAGCCGTGGTGGTGGGCGGCGGCAGCGTGGGTCTGGAAACAGCTCATACTCTGGCCAATAAGGGCAGTGATGTAACGGTAATTGAGTTATCCGACACGCCCGGAGCCAATATCGTGCCCACCGTGCGCTGGGCTCTTTTCGAACTCCTGGCTGAGCGCAATACCGACATTATCACCAATGCCAGGGTAAGCGGCATTGACCGCAACAATGTTCTGTTCTATGAAAAAGACGGCGCGCGCCACCGCCTGCCTGATCTGGCTCTGGTTGTGTGCGCCATCGGGGTGAGCAAAAACAACGCTTTGCCCGTCTCTCTGGCCGGATCCAAACTGCCGGTGATCGCGGTGGGCAACTGTGAAAAGCCGGGTAATGCTCTGGATGTACTGACGGACGCCTGCGATCTGGGTCTTTGCCTGTAATTTTTCGCTCCCCCTTGGCCGCCCCCGGCCGGCCGGCCGGTTATAAATCAAGAGGCTTGTCCGGCGCGCCGGTTTTGTCCGGAGCCGGGCCCTATTATAAACGGAAAACGGAATAATACTATGAAATTAATGGCTTTTAACGGCAGCCCGCGTTACAGCCGCAATACCGCCCGCCTGCTGGAAAGCATGACGCGCGGGGCCGGGGATAAAGGCGCCGCCACGGAATTGATAAATCTGTATCAAATCAGCTATCAAGGATGCATAAGCTGTTTTCGCTGCAAAAAAGTGGGAGGAACCGGCTATGGCCGCTGTTCTCTTAGAGACGGGCTTACCCCGGTCCTGCACAAAGCCCTGCAGGCGCAGGTGCTGATTTTGGGCACCCCCATATATTTCGGCAAGGAGAGCTCCGGCATGCGCGCTTTTATGGAGCGCCTGTGGTTCCCTTACTATACTTATAATCTCAGTAAACCCACTCTCTCCCCCGCCAAGCGCCGCACTGCTCTGCTTTATACCATGAACCAGCCCCAGCCGAACATGGAACTGCACGGCTATGATTTGCTGGTGGAAAAAGCCAAAACCTATATGGAAAGATTTTTCCAGTGTCCTTGTCAGGTATTCATAGCCGCCGACACCAAACAGATGGATGATTATTCCCAATATGAAGTCAATTCCTTCGATCCGGCCGCCAAAGACCTGCGCCACCGGGACCTGTTCCCTCTGGAATTGGAACGGGCTTATGAATTCGGCCGGGGGTTGCTCTAAAATCTCTGCTCGTGCAATATCCGGGTTAGAGCGTGTTCACTTTAAGTGTTAACCCGTTCGGCTTTGGATTTGCGCGGCCAATCCAAAGCCGCGCGATGCTATGACGGAGAAAAGGCGATATCTCTGGTGTAACTAAAGCCTATTAAGTGGTAAAATTAACGAGAATGTTTCGAATGATTGGGAGAGGTTAAATCCTTAAGAGTTTTGAGAAGATATATCATTCTTCAAGCAACACTATCTGATAGCTTGCCTTGCCCCAGGGGCCGGTTTGGGTTATCCTTTAACAGGAGGGGAATGATAACCCATGGATAAAAAACCGCTGTCGCCCAAAAATGATTTTGTCTTCCACAAAATTTTCAGCG
>JAIRYI010000089.1 GCA_031267815.1 Desulfarculales bacterium
TAAGGCTTTCCAGCCGTTCCAGAACGCTTTGAAGATATGCGGGGATGGGCCGGAATGCTGCCGCGGGGTTCAATTCATCGCCGGACAGCGACCGCGCCAGCCTGTCCAGAGTTTGCGCCATGTCTTCCAACTCCGGACCATGTCCGGAAACCAGATCCGCCAATTCGTAAAAAATCTGTTTTTGCCTGGCAATAATGGACAGGGCCTGAATGAGGATATTCCTGGCTTTCTCTTCCTGTCCTGTCCGGCGGTACATCCGGGCCAACATGAGTCTGGCTTTAAGATGCTGGGGATGAAAACCCATCGCCCGTTCCATAACCGCAATAGCCTCGGGAATACGGTTAAGTTCCTGATAGGCGCAAGCCAGTTCCACAAAAAACTGAGAAGAAGGATTTTCCGCCACCCATGCCTCGAAAAGGGATAATTCACAATTTAATTTGCCGTTGTCCATGGTTCCTCAGTCCTGGGGGTCCAGATAAATTATCTCATTGGCCCGCACCAGTCCCAACTCGCTGCGGCACAATTTTTCCAGCGCGTCCGGATCCTGACGCAGATTCTGAATAGTACGGTACAGAGAGCGGTTCTCTCTGTCCATCCGCCAGTTGGCCTGCCGTACCTGCTCCAGTTGGGCTTCAGCCTCATTTATATCATTTACGCCCATGGCTATCCCCAGGCCGCATATCAGCACCAAAACCGCCGCTCCTGACAGATACCAAAGGCGTCTTATCATAATAGGGGGCATAATCACTCTTTTTTAATCGTTGCAGCAATATTCGAAGCCAAAAGCATCTCCGCCGCCTCGCGGCCCAATATTTATCTAATTAAAATATATAGCTAAACAGGACTGCGGTCAAGCATGCTTTATTTTCTTGCCATAGAGGATAAAAGTATTTAAAATCAAAAATAGAGAGAGTCCAATTATTCGTCTTCCCTGGAAGGAAAGAAGTTATTATGTCCACTAAAACTCTGCATATAGCGGAAATATCCTGTCAACACTGCGTTAACAATATAAAAAATGAACTGCTGGAGATGCCGGGAGTTATTTCGATCAATGGGGATGTAGCGGCCAGAAATATCATAATCAACTGGGAGCAGCCGGCCAGCCTCAGTGATATTTTGAACATTTTAGACGAGATAGGTTATCCCGCCGACAAGGATTAAAGCGTTGCTCCAAGTCGATCTCACGGTTTTGGGTATGACCTGCTCCCGTTGCGCCGCCGCGGTGGAACGGGTTTTGAACAGGAAGATTCCCGGCGTGGGCAGCGCCCGGGTAAGTTTGGCCAGCGAACGGGTTCAGATTGAATATGATCCGGAACTGACCAGCCTGGAAGATATGTCCCTGGTTGTGGCCAAAGCCGGTTACACCTTGGTTCTGCCCCTGCCGGACAGTGATATGGCTACTCAGTGGCAGGCCGAACAGCAGGCCAGGGAAGAGGATTATCAGAGGCAAAAAAATTTTTTTTATTTGGGTCTGACTTGTTCTATCCCTTTGTTTATCCTGAGCATGGCTCATGATCTGGGAATATCTCTCCTGCAATTCCCCGGGTTTCCCTGGCTCCTGGCGGCGCTGGCCAGCCCGGTGCAATTTATAACCGGCATGGCCTATTATAAAAACGGCTGGCGCAGCCTTTTAAACCGGCAGCCCAACATGGATTTGCTGGTGGCGCTGGGCAGTTCGGTGGCTTATTTCTATTCTCTCTGGGTCCTATGCGCTTCCGGCGGGGGCCATGTCTATTTCGAGACCTCCGCTCTTATCATTACTTTTATTAAAGCCGGCAAATTGTTGGAGAGCCGGGCCAGAGGCCAAAGTTCTTCCGCTATCAGCCGCCTGCTTTCCTTAAGCCCGGCCACAGCCACGGTGCCGGACGAAAACGGCGGCGAGCGCGAAATTCCGCTGCATAAGATAAAACCGGGCCAGATATTTATAGTCAAACCCGGCGCCACAGTGGCGCTGGATGGGAAAATTATTGAGGGCAGATCCAGCCTGAACGAATCTATGCTTACAGGAGAAAGCATTCCTCTGCCTAAAGGCCCCGGCGACACGGTCTATGGCGCCACTTTGAATTATGAGGGACTGCTTAGGGTTCGGGCTTTGCGCGTGGGTAAAGACACCGCCCTGGCCCGTATCATTGCAAGAGTACGCCAGGCTCAGGACAGCAAGGCTCCGGTGGAACGTCTGGCTGACCGGGTTTCAGGTTATTTTGTCCCCTCGGTTATGATCCTGGCTCTGTTCACTTTGCTGGCTTGGTGGCTTGGGATGGATAATCCGCAGGAAGGCTGGCTGCGCATGGCGGCGGTGCTGGTGGCGGCCTGCCCCTGCGCTCTGGGTCTGGCCACGCCCGCGGCGGTCATGGTGGGCATGGGGCAAGGGGCCAATCAGGGGATATTTTTCCGCAACAGCCAAGTATTGGAACAAACCGGCCAAATACGCCAGGTAATCCTGGATAAAACCGGAACATTGACCTTTGGTAACCCAAGCCTTACCGATTATCCTCCCCACCTCCTGGCTCTGGCCGCTTCTCTGGAGGCCGGTTCAGAACATCCTCTGGCTTTGGCGCTTGGGCAGAAAGCCAGGGAATGTAATCTTAAATTGAGCCCGGTGCGGGATTTCAAGGCCGTGCCAGGCCGGGGCATAGAAGGGATTTACCAAGGAGCCAAAATCAGAATAGGCAGCCCGGACTGGTTCGGCCCTCTGTCCTTATCTCTGGAAAGTCAGGCGCAAACTCTCTATTGTCAGGGGAAAAGCATTGCGGTTATAGAAAAGGATGGGCAGCTTATAGGACTTTTAGGTCTGGCCGACGAAGTCAGGCCGGAGGCTGAAGGCGCGATAGCCGCTTTACGCCGCATGGGTCTGGATGTGGCTATGCTAACCGGAGACAATGAACGCGCCGCCTCCTTTATCGCCCGGCAGGTGGGGATAGAGAAAATTTATGCCGGCGCCCTGCCCGAAGATAAAGAACGCATAATAGCCTCCCTGCCTAAAGGCGCTTTTGTGGGTGACGGAATCAATGACGCCCCGGCTCTGGCCCGGGCTTTTGTAGGAATTGCTCTGGGCAGCGGAGCCGACGCGGCCAAAGAAGCGGGCGGAATCACCTTGACTTCATCCAACCTGGAAGGCGTGGTCAAGGCCATTCATCTGGGCCGGGCGATTATGAAAACTATAAAACAAAATCTCTTTTGGGCTTTCTTCTATAATCTGGCTCTGATCCCTCTGGCCGCCGGCGTGCTGTACGGTTTTCATGATCTTCCCGAGCCTTTGCGCCACCTCCATCCCGCCGGGGCCGCCCTGGCTATGGTCCTGTCCAGCCTGACCGTGCTGGGCAACAGCCTGAGATTGAAATTGGTTTTTAAAATATCTTGACATCCGCTCATTTATATGGTATTAATCTCTACTCGTGTTTAAGTCACGGGCCGTTAACTCAGTAGGTAGAGTATCTGCCTTTTAAGCAGAGAGTCGCGTGTTCGAGTCACGCACGGCCCACATGCGGCTCATACGGAAAGGCTTAAGCAAGAAAGTATCCCGATTCGTCTCCATCGTCTAGCCCGGTCCAGGACACCGGCCTTTCACGCCGGCGACAGGGGTTCGAATCCCCTTGGAGACGCCAAGTTTTTACAAATAGTATCAGCGAATTATAATCATTGATACCACTTATTTGTCAATCCGTTGTCAGACAACGGATTTGCAGCGCGACACCTCAAATGAAACTTTTGTAAGCCGTCCCTTCTCAATAAGGGCGGCTGTTTGCTTTTTAGCGCGAAGGCGGCTATTGGGGTCATTGATTGAAATTCATGTTTTATTCAGGAATAGACTATGTCAAAAAAAGGCTTTCATCCTAAATTTATCATCATATTTATAGTATACTATTCCAAAATTTTAAAAAAATCTGTAAATACGTATTGTTGGCTGCGCCTTCCTCTTGACACTCACCTCCTGGTATACTATAATAATAG